>CAIXME010000148.1 GCA_903920425.1 uncultured Pirellula sp.
GGGAAGTACGAGTTTTCTTATCAACTCGATGCGCGAGGACATAACCCGACTACCGGTATCGTTCGTTTCGAAGTCGTCGATTCGTCGGTTGCCAAACAGGATTTGCTGAGCATCTCAAGTGGCATCAAAGGTATGCTCATCGGCCCCGTAATCGCCAATGACATGGTCATTGGAAAGACCGACAGAATTCTTGGGCTGTCGAAAGTGGTATTCGATCCTTTGCGTCCAGATCCTGCTTGGGGTGTTGGTGGATTTGGAGTGAATACCCGCGAACCATTCGTGTGTTTGCCGCAAGACGAATCGTATCTAATGCTAGGCCAGTACTTTCTTCCACAGGGTTACGCGGATTTGGCCGAAGATTGCTACCCTTCCAGCTTACTTCAAAGTGGAGAACGCCGACTCGAAAGCGATCGGCTACGTCAATCACTCGGCATAGAGTATTTTGAATCGGGATTCATTCAACTGGATACGCCCTACGTTTACGGACCGGCAATTCAGTTCGAAAGTGTCTATCGCGCATTGGCAACGGACGCCAACGGTGTGGTGCGCAACGAGTCTCAACTCATCGCAAAAACAGAATTGAACATCGGGCAAGCATGTGGTGGAACCGCGAGTTGTGCGCCCGTCGGTCCTCCAATTGCAAATGCCGATGATTTTGGTGTCGTTGGATTTAATTCGTCATATAACTTGATTGGAAATGTCTTCGCAAATGATCGCGATATTGTTATTGATAACGTTTCGCGAATGGCCCGAGACAAACTGGGTAGACCGCTTTCTGCGATCGTGCCAAACGAACGTCAAGCAGCAATCATGCAGCAGGCGTTGGGACTAAACGAATTCCTTGATCAGGGTTCGAGTCGATCTCGAAATGGGACTCCATTGATTGGCACATCCTCTCGCGGAGGCCGTTATAGCATCGCGCCCGATGGCGATGTGCATTATACCCCTCCAATTGACTTTGTTGGCGAAGACACGCTTGGTTACGTCGTCGTGGCAGACGATGGGAAGATGGGGATTGTAGGCAGCGATCAGCAAAGTCAAATGTTGCATCACAGCATCATTGGAAACATGATTCGCATACGCGTAGGACCGGATGCCCTGCCATTACCGGATAACCGGACATCGAGCACGATTAACACGTCGTGGACCCATAATCCAGATGGCCCAGACAGCTACCAAGTGAATTGCACTCAGTGCACAGATGAAGGCATCTTTGTTTGGAATGACCACAATTCTGGATCGGTAGACCTAACTCTTGGTGTACTGCAGATTCTGAACAATGACCTAAATGTGCACGACCACGAGATTGAGATCAAGGGTCCCAATGGCGCGTTCGCTTCGTACTCGAATAGTCCCACAGCGGTCGGTGTGGACGTTGCTGGATTATCAGTGCAATTGGCGGTCGGTTTCATTGGAGACACGTTCGTTGAATACCGGTTAAAACGCTCCAACGGAATTTCGTCCCAAACGAGCGAATGGTCTACGATCAAGCTTTCCGTGCATGGGCAGCAATACGCTAAACCCGCTGTACCGGACACGGTTCCTTATTTCGTATCGACACCGATTCAAGTCGGTTTCGCAGGCGAAGTGTATCTGTATAAGGCTCAAGCCATCGACGCTGAGAGGAGTCAGATTACTTACGAACTGGTAGGCGGCCCACAAGGCATGGTACTCAATCCGTCAACCGGAGAAATAAGTTGGCCGATACCAACCGACCTGAGAGATCGCACTCAAGTCCGCATTCACGCGATGGATTCATCTCGGAACACGGCAATTCAACAGTTTTATATTGATGTTTCCGCCAATAATCATGCCCCGCGTTTTACATCTGAACCAATTGTGTTTGGCCGTGTTGGTGAACTCTACGAATATGAGTTTTCCGCAATAGACGTAGATGGAGATCCGTTGTCCTTTGAGCTTGTAACCCCAACCGATTGGGAGATCACCACTCTCCAAAATGGAACAGGTAGACTTCGTCATCTTGGGACCAATCAGGATAGTAAGGTTCCTGTGTCGGTAATCATTGCCGTGCATGACAACTTAGGTGCTTCATCGACGCAAGCATTCCTTGTCGTGTTCAGGGACAATTCCAATCGTCCTCCAGTGATAACCAGCGTCCCAGCTTTTCGTTATGAAAATGCAGCGAGCAATCTGGAGCCTCTTGGAAACGTGACTGATTCACGCACGGGAGCAAAACGTCTTTGGTTCAATCTAGCAGAGGGAGACACCGCGACGGCTTCCGTTGCCTTCTCGCTCGCCGATGGGCCACCGAAAGTAGATGTGATGCTCATGCTTGACGACACATATAGTTTTCAACTCTCGAATCGGGACGTTGCAGATAAATTCTCGGAAGTTGTCGACGGACTGCGGAGTAAGTACCCGGAGATCGATTTCGGCTTCGGCGTGTCGCGATTCGAAGAGTACTTTGTACCCAAACCTCGACAAGATCAGGAAGCGTATTGGTTACAAAGCGGAACCGAGGGTCAAACATCCTTTCAGCGACCATTCATTCTCAATCAGCCGATCCTGGAGGCAAGCTATTCTCGATTTAACGAAGTCATGGAATCGGCGCTCTCCCGAACTGGACTTGGGGCTGGCAACCCTGCCAAAGCAGAAGCATTTATGGAGGGACTGTTCCAGCTTGCCACCGGGGTTGGTTGGGATGGGAACAATAATGGATTGACGAGTGATAGCGGTGCTACGGGCACATGGACCAGTCAATTGGCATCTGGATTGTCTGGCGATGTTCCAACTGCTTTTCAAACGAACAGCGAACGTTCTCTGTTCACTACGGATCCCTCGATCTCCGTTGGCTACTCGGTCGTTCGTATTCAAGACCAGCCGATGCTTCCGTTTGGCTCGCTGGATGTAAGCCTGAAATCGGACCTCAAGGCAAGTGTTTGGAAACTGGAAGTAGCAGGTGGGACTAAACTGATGCTAACCACCAGTGTCGCTCCACAGGAGTATCTCGAAGTCTATTCCCCCACAGGAAACCGAGTGACTCCAGAAATCACACAAGTGGATCAAGCCCGTTGGACGGTTAGTTACGAATTGCCCACTACGGGGCGATACGCGGTAATCGCTGATCGCCAACCAAAGGTCAAAGAGCGCTCACGGCAACCGGACGTATTGAACTATCGCGAAATGGATAATGAATCGACGGTTTCGTTCTCTATGAATGTAACCATGAGTTGCATTGAGTCCGAGTTTTCTCCACTTGCAGACCCGTTGCAAATGGGGGCCATGAAATCGACCACGGTAACCGAATCCGAACCAAAGTATGTACGTTTTGAGGTTCAGGAGCCATCGTTACTGTTTTTACAAGACGCGATCGGCAATCTTGGTAATTGGCAACTTATCTCCTCAGATGGACTCAGCATTCAAAATGGAGCAGGCAGCGCAACAATAGTAAGCCAATTTCCATCCCAGGATGCCAATCGTTTGTCTCCCGTAGGGGCAGGAACAATTGGTCCAGGCGTTTACTACTTGCGAATTGATCCTCAGGCAAACGGTAAACGGGATATTCAATTCCGGATTCTGTCGTCAAAGGAAATACCAACTCATTTTATCGGAAAGGTTACCGAAGGAGTTTTGCCGCAAACGGGCTTACACTATCTGGCAAAGTTCAATGCGAGGTCAGGCCAAACGATTGAGTTGACAGCATCGGGCACGCCTAGTGGCTATGGGGGGCCAGGTGATATCCGGATAGTGTTCCCTGACGGAACCAGTACCGCGCGCCCAGTTGCTGGGAATTCTGTTTCGTTCACCGCCGCAAAGGACGGGGAATACTTTGCGTATTTCAAAGGGCTCTCATCGACTACGGGTGTACCGTTTCAGTTCAGTAGCCAAGTTGTCCATCAGTCAAGCAATCCGACCTATAGCAACAGAACCTACGTTACCAATTCCGAAGTTAGCGAACGCATTTCGGATATCCATTCCATCGTGGCCAGTTACACAAGTAACGCCTACGACCAGTTGTATTTCGATGGACGAAATGCAAATGCACGTGTTCTGGTGGACGCATACAATGCCAATGGATCGGTCGAGTTCTCTCTGACGAACTCTGAATTCAATCGCATGCTACCAACAAATCATATGCCGTCGGTTCATTCCATCAAATTGGAGCCAATCGATTTGGCAGCATCTGTTCCAACGAATCGATTGGGCGGTGGTGGGTTCCGACCAGGTGCGTTACCAATCATCATTGCGGCCACGGACACGGGTACTCGCTATCGCGTCGATCAAAATGAGGATGGAACTGCGATCCTCGACGTTCGTGGAGTTACACGCCGCAATGGTGACTCCGTTACTTCGGATTTGCGAAACATAGTTGGTGAATCGTTTTATGAAATAACAGATCCAACGCATGCTATGGATCCGCATTATGTGAACTTTTTGGGCGAAGCAACACCGATCGTCCCCAGCACGGTATCCGCTTCCGTCCAAGACGCGGTCTCTGCCCTTGTGAAATCGGGCGCGTTGCTCGTTGGGTTAGGAACTTCTCCCGTTAAGGACACGCAGTCTCGTCCATTGGCGGTGGGAAGCATGCTGAGTGAAATGGCCAAGTTAACTGGAGCAGTCGACAGCACCGACGGAACGCCACTTTATGTACAACTACCAACTGACGGCACAGGTACCGTAGCTGGTGAGTACTCAAAACAAATTGAGAATGCAATCTTAAAGGCAATTGATACCGTCGAATACGACATCGACGTGGTATTACGGGATGCTAATGGGGTGGCCGTTTTAACCAGTTCGAATGGTTTTACGGTTCGACCTGATGAAATCAAAATAAACGATTTGATGCTTCGCGGAGATGGTAACAGTCACGCTTTTTACATGGAGTTTTTTCGGCATAACACGAATGTATTGCTTGGACGAATACCAATTGGAATCAATTCTGCCTACCTCTACGATGTGGAAGCATTGGATGCCGATGGCGACGAGCTGGCGTTCTCGCTTTTGGGTGAATCGCATGGCGCTATGATCGACTCGGCGACAGGAGAGATTATTTGGAATCCCCCGGCCTCAGGAATGTTCGACTTTTCGGTGCAAGTGTCCGACGGACGTGGAGGCACTGATATACAGACATGGAGCGTAGATGCATCGACACTCTACGCCAAAAACCATCCACCATCTTTAGATTCTATTTCCAACCGAACCGCTTCCGTTTCGCGGCCATTTGAGTTGCAAGTACAAGCATTCGATCCGGATGGCGATATGCTGCGCTATTCGTTGAATCAGGAGGCAGGCTTTAGCACGATCCCGGCGGGAATGGATATCAATGCGAAAACTGGATTGATTGGATGGACCCCGAGTCCACTGCAAGTCGGTATCGCGACTGTCTCTGTCAACGTTGAGGATGGCCGTGGGGGCAGTTCCAAGGTTCGCTTTGAGATTCTCGTAAATACGGGAAGTGAACTAGGGAACCATCGCCCGGTTATTACCAGTAGCCCTAGTCTTTTGGCCGTGGTCGGCGAACATTATCGCTATGAGGTTGAAGCAACAGACGAGGACAATGATGCACTGCGTTACTCGTTGGTTGCTGCGCCAGCGAATATGGTTTTCGATTCGCAAAGCCGAACACTGGTTTGGATACCCAACGCAGATGAAATAGGCACTGCATCGATAACCTTGACCGTATCTGACCCTCACGGTGGCGTAACGTACCAGGCATTCAAAATCGATGTTTTGGAGCCAAATCAAGCTCCCGTGTTCTCAGAAACACCCAGCTTAGACATTTTGAACAATAAAGCATGGGAGTTCTTCCCTGCAGTGCAGGACCCGAATGGTGACAGAGTATTGTTGTCGCTCGTTTCGGGGCCCACTGGGCTTGTTGTCGCCAA
>CAIXME010000149.1 GCA_903920425.1 uncultured Pirellula sp.
ACCGCTTGCATCAGCTCGCCCGAGTTTTCTCGCATCTTGCCCCGTGCGGCCCAAGCCTTTGCATTGTTCGGATCCATCGCCAACGCTTCATCCAAATACTGCTCTGCAATCTTGTTCTGATTGAACTCCTGATGCAATCGAGCCAGCTCGACACGCGCATCGGACTGACCCGGTGAACGCTGCGCCCAGTTTTTTACCAACGCGAACGCCTTGTCGGATCTGCCTGTATCGACCAATAGAACGGCGAGACCGCGATGGCACTCTACGTGGTTGGGTGACAAGTCGAGGCATTGATTGTAGATCGCCTCAGCGTTCTCCAACATCTTCTTGTCTTTTGCGGCGTTTCCTAGTTTGTGATAGGTCGATGCCAAATTGTAATACGTGTCAGGATTCGTCGGCTCGGACTGCTTGGCTTCTTCGAAAATCTGAAGCGCCTCCGCATAGCGACCTTGCTGAAACAAGGCGACTCCCGTTCCGTTCTTGCCCACGGTACAGCCAGACACCGCTAAACAAATTGCAAACGCAATGGAGCAAGCAAGTTGATGTGTCTTGGGAGGAATCATGGCTCTGTACTCTCGCTCCTGAATTGCCGATCGGACCTCTACGTGTGTCCTCAAATCGCCTATCGCTATATCGCAATACCAAGAATCCCCCGTCCAAATCAATGGAGAATTTGCATTTGCTAGCGATTTATTGGCCAATAATGCGGCATTCGACAGCGAAAACGCAAAATGCCATTTTGAAAAAAGGAGATCACTTTTAGAATCGATTCCTATGCAATCAAATGAAACACAACCCACGGTCCCGACATCGCGTGCCGCAGACATTTACGGCCAGCACATCCGATCTCTTGAAGCTCAGATTCGCGATAGGATGTCAGCCATGCAACGGCTGGTCTGGATACGAATCGGTTTGGCGCTTCCCGGGCTTGCTCTGATTGTCTTTGGTGTCGTCGAAAAGACAGCAGGGAGCTGGACATGGCAAACGGGAATCGGATTGTTTGTAGGTTTTTTGATTGCGGCAACTTGGCATGAAAACAACCTATGGGCAACGGCCCAGCTGCGACAACGCCTCTATGGATATCGGCGTTTATGGGCACGTTGCGAACGGGACTGGAGCAACCTGCCTGCATTGCCAACAGAGGATTGTTGCAAAGCCTACCAGTCGGAACTCAGCCGCGATCTCGACCTTTTTGGTGACCGAAGCTTGTTTCGCTGGCACTCGCTCGCCATGACCAACGCAGGGGCAAAAACCGCTTGCGAATGGATGATGAACTGGGCCGATACGTCCACCCTTGCTCAGCGTCAATCCGCAGTCCGCGAACTCGCCGCCAACCGACCTTGGCGAGAGGAGTTTTTTGAGACGACTTGTAATTTCCAAAACCAACAAGCTGGCCCCGACGGAATCGTGGAGTGGAGCAAACAACCGCCCCATTTCCAGAAACGACGCTGGATACAGTGGCTGACATGGATCAGCCCGATCACCCTCGTGCTCGGGTTCGTTCTCATTATTGCGAGCAAGCTAGCTGAGAATTCAACAGGCCAAGTTGTCGGGCTCATATGCATACTCGGGTGCGCCGCACTCAATTTCTTGATGACGATGTTGATACTCGGGCCAATCCACGACATCTTTGTGAAGATCGGTGCAGCCAACCGTGAACTTCAATCGCTCCTGGATATGATCCGATCGATCAAGAAATTGAATTCAAAGGAACAATTGCTGGTTGAGGTCCGTTCCAAGTGCTTTGACTCAGAACATTCTGCCGACATTGCTCTCGGGCAAATCCAACGCATTATGGCGTTGGCTGGTATGCAGCGCAGCCCGATCATGTTCTTGCTCTATTTGATCTTGCAAGTGCTATTCCTATGGGACGTTCGGGTTTTGGAGCTTCTCGAAGGTTGGAAGAAAAGATACAGCGACAAAACAGCTGGCTGGCTGCATTCGATTGCCGTAGTCGAATGCCTTTGCTCCTCTTCTGCGATCGCCGATGAGTATCCCCATTGGACTTATCCTCAGTGGACAAGCAAAAGCAGTTCGCAAGCCGATGCTCCCGTCTTGGACGTTCAAGGCATCTCGCATCCCTTGCTAAAAGACTCGCATCGTGTTCCTAACGACCTCACGATCCAGCGAAACAAGCCACTGCTCCTGGTGACCGGCAGCAACATGGCTGGGAAGTCTACCTTGCTCAGATCGGTTGGAGTGAACTCGATCTTGGCTCGTCTCGGTGCACCCGTTTGCGCAAAGCAATGGAAGGGTGACTCGTGCGAGTTGGCCTCAAGCATCCGCGTCCAAGACAGTCTGCAA
>CAIXME010000150.1 GCA_903920425.1 uncultured Pirellula sp.
CGGAACTTTCACTTCACAAGTTCCGCTACGTTTTGACGCCCCCGTAGCGGAAGATCTTAATCTTCCAATGGCAGAGCCTTTCGGCTTCCGCAATTCCTTTTGCGGTAACCTGGCGATTCGATTGTTAAGGATCAGGTTGTTGCTGCTAGCGATTCACCGGAACTTTCACAAGTTCCGCTACGTTTTGATGCCCCCGTAGCGGAAAATGTAAATCTTCCGGTGACGATTCAAGCTCATTTCCTTAACGAAACGTTCGCATTCTTAACCGTTTCTTAACTTCTTGTTAACAATACCTTCGCGTTAACTCGGGACTGCTTTTCTACAATCGGCGATGTGTTAAAGAGCATTTCTGAAATTTGAGGAGTTGGAATAGTGACCAGGAAAAAGCGTGGATTTACTCTTGTCGAACTATTGGTTGTGATCGCGATTATTGGCATTCTCGTGGGACTTTTGCTTCCAGCAGTACAAGCTGCCCGCGAAGCAGCGCGACGAATGAGCTGCAGCAACAACGTGCGTCAGTTGGGACTTGCGTTGCATAACTACGAAAGCGCTTACAAGCGTCTTCCTCCTAGTCGAATTGCATTGACGACACCCGTCCGATTCGAGCAATCATGGACCGCGATGATTTTGCCGAACATCGAAGCCAACAATATTTACAGCCGGTACTCCTTTGGAACTCCGTGGTTTGCTCCTATCAACGATCCGTTGACCACTTCCAACATTCCGATCATGTTGTGTCCATCGGCCGTTTCGCCACGTGAGCTTCCGCCGCCTGCGCTATACAGCGCGATCACTGGCGGAACGCGAACCGACACTCCGGTTTGGGGTTACGGGGACTACAACTCGATCAATGCGGTCCGAAATTCTGTTTTCCAATTAGCAGGCTTGCCATCTCTCGGCACCAGAGAAGTGCTCGGTGCACTTGGCCGCGGTCCAGACGGGGTACGATTGTCAGCCATTACCGATGGCCTCTCAAACACAGCCATCTTGTCCGAAGCTGCAGGTCGCCCATCGATGTACATCTCGGGCAGGAAATCCAAGAATCCGCGATCCGGCGCCGCGTTGAACACGATGGTAACTGCGGACGGTTGGGGATGGGCTGACATCAACGGTGGCTTCAGTATCGACGGTTCCAATGCAGCCGGCATTCAGAATAGCACGAACAGCTCGGGAACAGTGACAATGAATGGTCAGTGCTTGATGAACTGCACCAACGATTCCGAAATCTACTCCTTCCATACCGGTGGAGCTCAATTCTGTTTGGCAGACGGCTCTGTACAGTTCGTTTCCGCGAACATCAGCGCGGCTACGTTTGCCGCACTTTTGACCCGCGACTGGGGTGATATCGTTGGTCCTCTTGATTGATTTTGAGAAGAGCAATGTAATGGGCGGTTTCTAAAGGCCGCTCACTGAATTAGAGGGAAAGGCTCGTAACCGTGCGTTGCGAGCCTTATTATTTGACTAAAACGAAACACTTTGAAGGCGATTGAGTAAAAGATGGCTTGGCTTTGTAAATTTCCAGTGATGCAAATCCTTTCGGTCTGGTTCTTGCTGTGCACATGCGTGTTGCATGCACCGGTAGAGGCACAAGTTGAATTGCTTGGGACCCGCCGCATTTCTGGAGAGACCTCGGACTTGAGCGGCCTCCCGGGCATGCTTGAAACCAATACCCCCGTTAACGCATTCGGTGGATTGTCAGCATTGGAATATAGCGGGCAAGGAAACGTGTACTTTGCCCTCTCGGACCGAGGACCAGGTGATGGAGCAGCATCCTTCCCTTGTCGATTTCATAAGATCTCAATCGACATTGCTCCAACGACAAATCCAGGCCCCGAGAAAATCCAATGGAAACTCCTGTCCACCCATTTGTTTAAAGGACCGACAGGCAATTCGTTAACAGGTAGCC
>CAIXME010000151.1 GCA_903920425.1 uncultured Pirellula sp.
ACTTGCATTCCTTTTTTCCTCAGCGCGAAGAATTGCTACTTTCAGTTGTTGCTCCGTTGCTCCCAGAAATCTGCCGTGTGCCAAAAACGATCGACTGGATTCGATCGCATCTCACCCGAGCGTATCTAGAATGCATCTACGGTCAATTGGCAAATGTTCATCTAGTTTGTGATCAAGTTGAATGGTATTTGCAAGGAAAATTTCCATGTGGCTGGAGTGTGCTTTCTGAAGAAGCTTTTCCACATGAAGCCAAAACGATCGTATTCTAAGGGCCTACGGCCGGTGCCACCCACTTGCATGGATTACACTCCATGGTCTCATAGAAGTGCACGAGAAGCTACACCCTATCTGCACCTTCGATTAAGCGTTCAACGAACGCATCAAGGCGTCACCGCCCAAAATCTAGACTTGCGTGATCACAGCTCCGGCGTGCGCAATTCATGCAGTGGGTGGCACCTCCCGAAGGGCCATCATCATTACCCACGAGTCAGACCTGGCGAGCATTCCAATTCCCTGCCGCGATCACGAATCTTCTGCATTTTTCTCCCCCTCGCCCCGCTTCGGCCCAATACTGTTCGGCATTCCTCTTGCGACAAGCGAGCAATTGAATGAAGGATCGCCTGATGAGTGAGGGTGCACGATCTTGAAGAGGATCAGATGGCCGCAGTTCGAAATTAGTTTTGCGATGAGCGCATGCAGCGGCCCGAGACTGCATACGTCGTGTATGAGCCCTTTGAGGCTAAATTAGCTTGATTTTTTCGCAGACTGTTCCTGGCGTTGCTTTTGTTTGGCGATATGAGCTTCTAGTTCATCGAGGGTGGCCCATCCCATCAAGTAAAATTGGACCATCTCCCATGTGCGTTTGTTGGCCTTAAGACCTGTCCAGAGGACTATCAGGAGGCTGGCTATTAGCGCAGCATATAGCTGCATCGTGATCCCATTCTCTTTGGTTGAAATCAGGTGCCGCATCCCGAGGATTTGTTTGTACCAACGAAAAAACAACTCGATTGTCCAGCGAAAGCGGTAGCCCTGGGCAATGACTTCGGCGGGCAATGAGAGAAGGTTGGTCACGAGACTTAAGGGGCCACCCATTTAAATTGTTGACGAGTGTTTTGGCGTTTGTTAGAAAAGCATTACTTAGCTCTGTCGTCGTTTTTTAGCGAAAAGGTGTTCATCATGGCCCGGATGAATCGTCGAGATGTCTTCGACCCGAACGAAGTTATGGTTTTTCACTGTGTTCAGAGGACGGTGCGTCGCGCATGGTTATGTGGACAAGATCCTCTATCTGGAAAATCCTTTGAACACCGCCGAGTTTGGATCCAGGATCGTCTCCAAGAACTCTCTGCAAACTTCGGCATAGACTGCCTTTCCTTTGCAGTCATGGTCAACCATATCCATGTCATCCTACGCAATCGGCCGGATGTCGTGGGCACTTGGTCGGATGATGAAGTGGCCAGGAAATGGTGGCAATTGTTTCCGCTTCGGCGTAACAAGGACAAAACTCCTGCGACTCCGACTGACGAAGAGTTGAAAATGCTTTCAACGCCAGTGCGTTCGAAGCAGTTACGCACTCGATTGAGCGATATTTCGTGGTGGATGCGGGCCTTGGCTGAGCCGATCGCTCGACGCAGTAACCGAGAGGATCAGTGTACCGGACGATTCTGGGAGGGACGGTTCAAAAGCCAGAAACTCGCTGATGAAACTGCAATTCTGGCTTGTTCGGCTTATGTTGATTTGAATCCGATACGGGC
>CAIXME010000152.1 GCA_903920425.1 uncultured Pirellula sp.
ATCGGCAAAACACAAGTTTCCTCAGCCATCGAAGTGGACTGGGACAAACTCTCGCTCAGCGATAAATCACTTGCGTTGGAACAACTCAGCAGCTTCGCAGAAGATCGTTACTTGCACCAAACGGTTTGCAAATCCGCACAGTCCCACTCCAGCCAACCACTCACAACCTTGATCGAAGATCTCCCACGTGCGCTTTCAACGGTCGCCGATCCATCTCAGCTTTCTGGTTGCTGGCGCGTTCATTTTCATGTCCCCATCTATCTGGATCAGATTGGTTATCTGCGCTCCACAAGAAGCGAGATAGAACGATTCGTCGACTTCATGCGCAGTCCGCATGCGAACAAACCCAAGTTTACCGGGCACTTCGAAATCGAAACCTACGCTTGGGAGGTAGCCCCTAAAGCCATTCGGGTGGGCGATTTGGTTGAAGGAATCGCACACGAGTTAGCATGGTTCGAGAATTATCTAAAATGAACCCTTAGCACCCCCAAAAATACGTAGTTTTCCATTACGGGATCTTGACCGAATTCCTATATTGCATGTTCAGCTCTTGCCCATTCGCGGTTGTTGACTCGCATAGGACGGTTAAGGATGAACGCAATCGATTACGGCACAAAACATACAGCCCCCACAGAGGAAATGCTGACTCATCCTCAGTTGGTCCTGCCGATGCTTTTCGACGGGAGCAATTCGGAATTCATGATCTACACACACGACATGAATCATCGCTTGACGTACTTGAGCGATTCGTCGTGGGATGTATGTAGACTCAGCTTCAAGAATTGGGAAAACAAAAGCATCGAACCGATGCTGACGGACAACCCTTGCAACGAGCTATGCAAATCGCCACTCGAAAGCGTCCTCGAGCCGAATCAAATCCAGAAGACTTACTGCGAGATTCGAAATGACGAAGGGGAGCTCGTCAAACTGGAGGTTCGACGAAGACTGATCGTCGTTGACGGCGAGCCTATCGGTGTAATAGGTTTGACCAACCGGGTTCAAGATATCCCCAGCGCAACTCCCACGGAAAAAATGGACTGCTTCGAGTTCTTCGAAAAACTCTCCATTGGCGAAGTCGAAGTGATCAAACTCGTGATCGATGGTCAACTCAACAAAACGATCGCCAAAAAACTGGGCGTCGCAATCAGAACGGTCGAAGCAAGACGGTCCAAGGCCATGACGAAACTAGGCGTGGCAACTGTCCCGGACTTGGTCAAACTTTGGTGCAGTTTCCAAAACCAATCGTAATCTCTCTGGCGCTTTCGTTATCAAGATCGCCGCGAACGACGTGGCCGAGCTACGCATCTGCGATTGTTTGGTAGATAGTTTGTTCGTACATTTGGCATCGAGTTTCTAGGGAGCGTTTGAATTAAGTGCCCCGCAACGGAAGATTCACATCTTCCGCTACCTGTGCTGCTCCGGAAGATTCACATCTTCCGCTACCTGTGTTGATTCGGGAGATTTACATCTTCCGCTACCTGTAGCCATGCATGGACTAAGATGGATTGTCGTTCGATGTCGATTGACGCCACGACTCGATTCGTTTTCTCCGCTCGTCATTCGCGTTGACAGGCAGAGCGATCGATTGTGTTTGATAGCCCCTCAAAAAATGAGGGACCAACATTGGAAAGAAAGCAAGCTGGTCATCGCCGGCCAACCGTATCGCTGTCAAAAGCGCTGCATCACGTCTCTGTACGGTATAAGGCTCGATAGTCGGATTGGGCGGTTGCAAGGAACCATCAGGCCCCAACACCGGCTTGTCCGGATAAACAATGCGCTGGGTCTCGAAACAAACGGAATCATCATCCAGCCAAGGAATCACGTGCTTTAAATCATCGCGAGTTCCAAACCGGTAAAGAGCTTGGAGGCTCATCAAGTACGCATCATCGTCCACCTTCGCCGATTTCGTTTGCAGAAAATCGACCGCGAGTTCTCGAACTTGAGGAAGCTCCTTTTCGATAAAGAGTTGCAAACAGCCACGTCGGCTATCGACCGTTTTCATCCCCCACGCCAACAGCATTAACTCAAGTGGCTTGCGGCCTTGAGATTCCAAAATGAAAGAACCAAAGGGAGCCGTCCGAAAGGTGAACAAGCATAATGGTTCGAACTCTTTGCTAAACAAGTCCTCCGAAGCATTCATGCAGTAAAGAAGAGCCAAGCCATCTTCGATCTCTGCAGAACGACCGGTCAAGTTGTTTTCATTGAGCCGCGTCCCAACAACTCGCCCCATTTCAATTGCCTGCTGTTTCGACTCCAACTCTTTCTCGACCAACTCAGGGAATCGATCAAGCAATCTCAGAAACAGGAGTTTTGCATTGCGAGAATTGCCGCTGTACTTCGAAAAACTAAGCCAACCGTCAAAACCATACGTTTGGCGTGTGTCTCTAGCTCTAAGAAAATCCCGGACTTGCGTCTGCAATCGATCCTGCTTGAGCTTGGAAATGATCCCGCTCAGCCTGACCCTTGTCTCCAAATCCTGTTGCTCGGCCAAAATCTCTTTGAGAATAGGTAAGTCCAACTCACTGAGCTCGCTGGCTAATTTCTCAGTCGCCGACTCACGAACCTGGAAGACATCGCTGCCAAACTGCGCAACCAACTCCTTGATTTGATCTCGCTGCAACCCAAGTTTTGCAGCCGAGGGTACATCCGATTTACCTGCCGCCAAGTCCGATCCTTGACCGCTTGCAGACGCGATCGCAAGAACCAACATGACCGGAACAGCCGAGAACTTGGCGAAGTATGTCCGAACGAGGGCAGAAGTCCAAAGAACAGAATTCCACGCCGAGGAGAATGTCCAATTAGAAGAACTCGAAGCGTTGTAAAAACGAGCCACAAAGCGATAGGGTTTGCAAACGGTCATCATGATCGAATTCTCGGACAATCGAACTTCCCTGTAAAACGGAGGACGCGACAAACCCTACACAACTTCTAGTTTAACACTTTGCTCGTTCGGGTGGCCAAACTCTTGAAAAAACTCCTTGATGGAGTCAACTTAGCCAGCTAGACTTGATTGTGTTCAGGGATTTGCGGCCGCTTGCAGCCTAACTGCTAAATAGCCACTGTTGTTCCAAGGCGAGACTGTTTCAATGCTCAATGCGAGCCTCGATTCCAGTCGCCTGCAAACTTCAGCGACCATGACCTACCTCACTCAATGCGTTTGAGTTGTTTCGAGTGGTAGGCGCTGCTCTTCGTCGCGAATTCTGAAGTCGTTTGTTTACCTTCCTTTATCGACGATTTTGGCTCATGGAAAACGTAACCATTGTGGACAACCAATCAAAGGCTGATGGACAGCCGATCAAAAAACCTTCCTCATCTGCATTTCGACTGGGGTCTAGTACGCTCAGCGTCCACGCGGGCGAGGCGAGACAGAAGCCTAACGATGCGATAACCGATTCGATTTGCTGTAGTAGTACCTACACCTTTGAATCGACACAAAGCATTCTCGATTACATCGAGCAAAAGCAAGATCGCGAAGAATACGGCCGCTACGGGAACCCCAACGAAAAGGTCGTTGAAAGAAAATTAGCGGCATTGGATGGTGCTGAAGACGCGATTATCTATTCCAGCGGTATGGCTGCCATCGTCGGACTCCTCATGGCTAAGCTCAGCGCGGGGGACGAGATCGTTTTCTTTGATCAATGCTACCACCGAAGTCGTGAGTTCTGCGCGAAGCATATGTCCCGATTCGGCGTCGTGACTCGCCAAGTCAAGACAGGCGATTTTGATGCAATGGAAGCTGCAATCAATGAACGCACCAAGATGATTGTGAGCGAATCTCCAACCAATCCTCACTTGACCGTCATCGATTTGGAACAATTCGTGGCACTCGGCAAGGCTCACGAAGTGGAGACGTTGATCGATGCGACTCTTGCTACTCCATTCAATGTTCGCCCCATCGATTACGGGGTGGATTATGTGTGGCACTCCGCGACGAAGTACATGGGCGGTCATAATGATTTGCTGGCAGGGGTCATCTGCGGGTCAAAAGAAAACCTGGAGAGCGTGCGAAAGCTGCGAGGTATCTTGGGCGGGATCAATTCGCCGCACAACATGTACCTGCTCGAACGCGGTCTAAAGACATTTGCTCTGCGCATGGAACGACACAATGAGAATGGACAGAGGATCGCGGAATTCTTGGAGAAACACCCACGCATTGAAAAAGTGTTCTACCCTGGACTCGAATCGCACCCAAGCCATTCCATAGCCAAACAGACAATGAAAGGCTTTGGCGGATTGATTACGTTCTTGGTTCGCGACGCAGACTGGAAACAAACGGCAGCCGTCGTCGACGCGTGCCGCATCCCGAAAATCGCTCCCAGCTTGGGTGGCGTTGAGTCTCTCATCGAACAACCGCTGGTAATGAGCTACCTCGATTATTCCCCTGAAGAACGACAACGATTTGGTATCTACGACAACATGATTCGTATGTCATGCGGTATCGAAGATGCCGACGATCTCATCGCAGACCTCAAACAAGCGCTCGACTCATGAAATTCAGAACTAGAGCGATTCACGTCGGAAGCGAACCCGATCCTGCAACCGGTGCAGTGGTAACGCCGATCCATTTGGCGACGACCTTTATTCAGCCGGGTGCGGGTACTTGGGGACAATTCGACTACTCTCGCAGCGGCTCTCCGACCCGGGCCGCGGTTGAACGTACCCTTGCCAACCTCGAAGGTGCTGCAGGGGCGCTCGCTTTTTCCTCAGGCATGGCCGCTACACATTGCGCGACGATGCTGCTGCATAGCGGCGATCACGTCGTCGCTGGATGCGACATCTACGGCGGTACATTCCGCTTGCTACACAAGATATGCAATCGGGCAGGCATTGAGGTAACTCTCGCTCCTGCCGATCAAGCGGAACAGATCCAAAGCTCGATGAAGCCCAATACAAAAATGGTCTGGATCGAGAGCATCGGGAACCCGTTGATGACGATCCCCGATATTCCCGCCATTGCGGAGATAGCTCATCGACATGGTGCTCTGCTCGGCGTCGACAGCACTTTTGCACCTCCCGCCATTTTGCGACCTCTAGAACTCGGAGCGGACATCGTGATGCACTCCGCAACCAAGTATCTAGGTGGACACAGCGACTGCTTGGCAGGAGTTCTGGCTGCACGAGACGCCACATTGCACAAAGAACTCTACTACGTCCAAAACGCAACCGGCGCCGTGCTAGGTGGACTCGAGTGCTTTCTTTTGCAGCGTGGAATAAAGACCCTCGAACTGCGCATGCGGGAGCAATGCAATTCGGCTCTGCAAATCGCAACTTGGTTAGAGTCGCATCCCAAAGTAACTCGCGTTCTCTACCCAGGCCTCAACAGCCACCCCAACCACGCGCGAGCCAAACAATACATGGGCAATACGTTCGGGGCCATGATCTCCTTTGAGATCGATGGGGACTATGCCAAGACGAAACAAGTCTGCGAGTCCACGAAACTTTTCGGTCTCGCTGTTAGCTTAGGGGCAGTGGAATCGTTGATCGAACAACCGGCATCGATGTCGCATGCGAGCTATGATGCGCAAGCCAAAGCGAAATTCGGTATCACCGATTCCTTGATCCGAATCTCAGTCGGCCTCGAAGATCCATCGGATCTCATCGAAGATCTCGATCAAGCGATTTATGCAGCGTACTAGATAGATGGCTCGTACGCTCCCAACGTTCTCGCAGCGAGGATTGTTTCGGCCTCGTAGCGGAAATTATTTCGGCCTCGTAGCGGAAGATGTGAATCTTCCGGTCTCGCAGCGTGGAAGAAAGAAACGGAGCGAAGACATAGTAGCCGCTCAGTCATAGCTCACCTGGCACAGGGCCAGATGTGGCTTTTTCAAGGGTGTATTCCGCTCTCGTAGCGGAAGATGTAAATCTTCCGGTCTAGCAGTGGTGAAGAAAGAAAACGGGGCGAAGGCATCGTAGCCGCTCAGTCATAGCTCACCTGGCACGGGGCCAGGTGTGGCTTTTTCAAGGGGG
>CAIXME010000153.1 GCA_903920425.1 uncultured Pirellula sp.
GTAGCCCAGTGGACGTGATTTCAACACTTCGGCACGCAGCGAAAACTTTCGATTGGCCCGCTCAACTTGTACGACTTCTTCGTTATCGATCCAAGCTGTGATGTGCGTTTTGTCGACCCGGATTTTGAACGAATACACCTTTCCATTTTTGAACTGCCGGAAGCTGGCTGTTTCATTTTCCGACGCATCGTTGCCATTGATACTGCTCAAACCTACCAGCCCACCACCCCAGCCGCCGCATATGAAGGAGCAGTATTCCTTGCCCACGGGAAAGGTCACTCCCGCAAAGAAGTCCGTCCCTTCCACGCGGGTCGCCTTCCAGCGAATCTCAAAATTCTCGGTCGGGAAATCCTTGCGGTCCAACGTGATCCCGGTCAATGGATCACCCAAACCGAATCGCAAAACTCCCTGTTTGATATCAACAGTTCCTTCACCGCCAAAGTTGGTTGCATGCCAGCCTTCCAGCGAATCGCTTTTGAGCAAAGGCTGCCATTTTTCGCTGTCGCCTTTTTTCTTGCCCTCCGATTCTTGAGCAACCGTCGAGTTTGCGCTCTCTTGTTGACCGTATGTTCGAGACGATACGCTCGGTAAAGCAATAGCAAAGCAAAATGCGATTGAGAGGTAACAGCGGTTCATAGCAAACCTTTCGAGAGAGACATAACACGTGGAATCAAGGTTGTCGGCGGGGACTCATCTTAGGCGATTCATGCACCGTTAACACGTGCCTAAACACATTTTTCATTTCAGAAGAAACTATGCGACTCCCGTTGCGAACGCTGTCGCATATGCCCTGCAATGGGAAATGGTAATCATCACTTCGCGAATCCCGCGATCTCTGGCGATTTCCGCAGCCTTTCCGGTCAAAACGAGCTTGGGTGCACCAGATACCTCGTTCACAATTTCGACGTCGGTCCACAGAATACCTTTAGCCCAGCCAGTTCCCAGCACTTTTAGCACCGCCTCCTTCGCGGCCCAGCGACCCGCATAATGCTGGGTGGCGGCTTTACGCGAGGAGCAATACTGGATTTCCTTTTGCGTGAAAACGCGTTGCAGGAACACCTCTCCATGCTTCTCGATCATTTGTGCGATGCGCACGCACTCGATGATGTCGGTGCCAATACTGATTAAATGTCCAGGTGAATCGTTCGGCATGTTGCGTTTCGTCTCGGTGATGAACTGGGAGAGATGGGCGGGGTCAAGTTACCAAATGCCGTCTCAATCGCAATCCCCATCGTCGTTTACCTTTGTCTCTCTGTCACCGCGATTTTCGATCTCATTCGGATGAGAACGGGGTCTGCATTAGAGCATATTGGGATCGCTTGAACGGAACGTATCGCTTCCTAGAATCACAAATGGATGAGCGGAGGGGCGGCATCGATTTCGTGGCTCGATCGGACCGGCATTCTCGATCGGACCGGCATTATTGACGCTTAGATTCTACGCCAACGCCCCGCAGCAGTGGTACACTTGGCATCTGGGGTATCGCATACGTTTTCAATTGAGGTTGCAAGTTTGAGATGAAGCTTTCGATGATCGTCAATCCGCTTTCAGAGCGAAATCTGCAGTGGGCAGCGCAGGTCGGTGTTTCCGAAATTGTGATGTCGTATGGTGGGCTGAAGCGGGAGTTGTTTCTAGAAACGAAGAGAATGGTCGAATCGGCTGGCATGAAGCTCACGCATTTGGAACGCAAGGTGCCTCATCTCAAGTTTGTACATAACTTGCCAGGTCGCGACGAACAAATAGAAGACTTCAAAACCTTGATTCGCATCATGGCTGAAACAGAAATGAAGGTTCTTTGTTACAACTGGATGCCGGATGAAGATTGGCAACGCACTAGCAGTCAAGTTCAGGAACGCGGCGGCGCGTTGGTTACTGAGTTTAATGTGGCAAACGTCGGCCGAAACGTGACCGACGCCGACGGTCGACCGCCCGAACCGACTTCCGCCTCCAAGCTTTGGGAAAACCTAGAGCACTTTTTAAACGAAGTCATCCCAGTCGCTGAAGATGCCGGAATTCAATTGGCGTTGCACCCAGACGACCCGCCGTTACCTGAATTGCTTGGGCAGCCACGTATCATGTTCTCCAACGCATCGCTGGCCAGGGCTGTGAATTTGGTGCCCAGTCGGGCCAATGGCGTTTGCTACTGCGTCGGATCGCTTCATCCTGCAGGTGAGGATCTGCTCGACGGTATACGGCAGCTTGCAGACAAGATATTCTTCGTTCACGCACGCAACGTGCGCGGGACCGCATCGCATTTCCAAGAAACATGGCACGACAACGGCGAGATCGATATGGTGAGCATCATTCGAACGCTCAAGCAGATCGGTTTTCAAGGTACTGTGCGACCCGATCATGCTCCATCCATGGCTGGTGAGTCCAACGAGACGCCCGGCTATGAAATGCTGGGACGTCTCTATGCTGCGGGCTATTTGCGTGGACTCATGCAAGCAACGTAGCTAGTACA
>CAIXME010000154.1 GCA_903920425.1 uncultured Pirellula sp.
CGACTCAACGCAATCACTTTTTCAAAATGCGCGAGGGCTGTTTTCATGCGTTCCGGTTCGGTAATCTCAAAGTTCATCACATGAATAAAAGCGATCAAATCCGCTACTTGATTGGCTGACCATTGAAATGCTTCTTGCCCTTCTTCATGCAGGAACGTGTAGGGCGTCTCCACTTGATCAAAGAGGAGATGTGCGGTTCTTTCAAATGCGTCTTGCCAGTCATACGCGAGCATGGCCTCGGTGATGCCGCTCAAAACTTGGATGTATCCTCGCAGCCAAAGCACATCGGCGTCATCAAATGCAAAAACGAGCTCGTCATCGTTGGGGGCGGCAGCGCGAGGTAGTCCCAGCGAACGGGACATGATCGCTGCGAACGATTCGCCTTCTGCTGTTTTCCCGTCGGCATCGATATCAATAAAAATCGCATGCACGTTCAAGGGTAATTTGATCCCACTGGATTGGACCTTCGCAAGCGATTCCTCTGCCTTGCTTAGACGGGCCAGCAATTCTACGAGGACAGCTCTCGATGCTTGGTACGATAGGGGAACGGGGTGTGGGTTTGGCTCGACAGGTAATTGAAATATCCCGATCGGGATATTTCGAGTTGGGTTGATGCCGTATCGATAGTACGCTTGCCCCAGCCCCTCCATAGCATGCACGAATTGCAAGATACCCAACGAAGCTTGGATCGCATCGTCGCGATCACCTGCTTGGCTGAGCTTCTCGAATTCCTTGATCCCCTGTTCGATTTTTCCTTGGCTAAGATACCGTTGAAGCAGTTTCGTATCATTGTCTTCTGCAGCATTCAAAGACCATGCCGACAAGCAGAACGCGATCTGCATGATGAAGAAGATTCCGAACGCCTTGATCCACTTTTGGTTGCTCATCATTATTTTCCTAGGGAGTGAGAGTGAACGAAGCGAGTTGTGCGTATCATTGAGAACCATATGATCGGCTTTGAAACTCAAATGGATTTAACTGTGGCATAGGCTTCCAGCCTGTGGGATTCTGAATCACAGGCTGGAAGCCTATACCACTTTGGTTGTTTTCAACACGTCGCAAGGTCATCGCAAAATCGCATTCGTGCTATTGATAAGCAACTGTATCAACGAGCATTGTTTTTAACTGTGGCATAGGCTTCCAGCCTGTGGGAATCCTGAATCACAGGCTGGAAGCCTATGCCACTTTGGTTGTTTTCAATCTGCCGCAATGTCATCGTTAATGCTATTCGTAAGCATCGGTGTCAACGAGCTTTTTCTCGATCGATCGTACCAATTCCACTGCTTCCTGCAGCGAAGCAATCATACGCGAAGCTACCGGTTCGACTTCGCCCAAGCTGTGCACATAATACTCTTTTGCCGTATTGTCATTCCACGATTCTTGAATTTCATCCAGACTTTCTCGGAACTTGCCGAGCGTGCTCTGCAGACGGCTACTGCAGCCAATCAAATCGTTTCTGCAACGTGTCGTAGACATATTCTCTCGTCCCTTTACTGTCAGAAACAAACCCTAGGGCAACATGATGCCATACCAGAAGTTGATTGGAGTATACCACATGGCTACAGTGGACAGGGAACCTCCCGTGTCACTCCATGGGTGTCTCAGTGTGACAATTCTGAATCATTGCAAGAAGGCAATGGTAGAGTAGCTCGTATGCGGGGGCCACTAAAAGCACGAATTTTTCGAACGAAGTCTTCTTCAAAATTCTTCGCGCGCTTCTTGTCCTTCGTGGTAATCCCACAATTAACTGGCTTGTTGCATTACGTTCTGGCAGTCCCGTTTGGTTACGCGAATTGAACGAGCGAGTCCGTAATCCGTTCGCAGGTGAGCTACCTACAAGAAGAAGTCCAACGGCCAAACGCAGTTGGCAATCGGACCATCGGCTTTAATGGTAGTTGCCCTTGGGAGCGCCAGCTCGCAGATTCACGCAATCGAGGACGCGAACCTGCAATCTAGTTGGTAACGCCTACCGGCGGCGAGGCTCAGAGAGGCCTGGCCGCTGTCTCTTGAGATCAAGGTATTGCGAGCACAGCGCCCGTTACGGCCTTTGCCTGAAACAGAGCACCACGAAGGCTGATTGGCACAGGGCCAACAGTCCATGGGGCACAGGAACCAGGACGGTAGTAACCTAAGGAGTACTGGCACTCGTTCATAGGATGGATACCCATCTTGTATGGCAAGACCGCTGCGCTTCCAAAGAAGTGAGCTGTCGAGATTGCTGGTTGCGCGAACGGTCCCCATTCATGTCCGTAGCGTTCCAGTTGTACCTCTTCAAAGTAGAGAGGCTTGTGACATGCCCCGCTCGCTTTCCAAGTTACTGTCGTGTCCGTAAAGTCTCGACGTGGAAAAGAACCGTCATCGACCGAGCAAGTGATTGGCATGCCCCATGCGTCGCTGACGTAGACGCGATCGGCTTCGCTCAGCTTTCGCATGAGGATCGAAGTGCGTGTTCCGTCTGCCTTCTCGAGAACTACGGTACCTAATGTCAAGTCAAGGAGTTTGCCATCCGCGATCACGGCACCATCAAGGTCATACCAAGTTCGAATTGGGGCAGATTTGATGAAAGCCTCTTTGCTGTTGTTCGCACCTCGGCCTTTGCTCTTATAGCCTTCGATGAACTCCGGTGACGAGTTGATCTTGATGTTTTTGATGTCGGATTCGTTCACTAATTGCCTGAGATTGTCGCAATTCGCGAGCGATCGATTGGATCGTCGCGGTGGTGCAGGCGCCCGATCGAGGTCCTTGCGAGGATTGAACGTTGGCGGCTCGATGTTATCGGATGGCGAACGCTCGTCGTTGGATTGCTGCTTCTTCGAACCAGGGAACGGATTAGGGACTTCCTCGGGTGGCAACAACGAGCGGTTCTGCTGCGGTGGTGCGGCTTGCATGCGAGGCGGTTCGGCATCAGGCGCATTGGGCAATTGCAGAGTTGGATTGGCCAACGTTTCGTTGCTCGCAGGTGGCAATTGAGGCTGCACCGGAGGTAAGCCGAGTTGGTTGCCAAGCTCTAATGGATTGCCTTGAGCTTCCTGGAAGCGTGCTTTCTGAATCATTTGACGCGTCTGAGCGTTCTGCGTGGCAGAGTGATCTTGGCTTGCCATGGTGTTCCCATTTGGAGCACCGAGAACCA
>CAIXME010000155.1 GCA_903920425.1 uncultured Pirellula sp.
AAATTGACGATTGTCGACTTGCTCAGGTGCCACAAGATTGTAGGGTCCCGAAGCATTCGGATTGATTGCCAAGTAAAGGAACGCGGCAGCAGCATCATCGACATGGATCCAACTCCAATACTGACGGCCATCGCCGATGGGTCCACCGAGACCTAGTTGGAATGGCAGCAGCAGTTTGGCGAGTGCCCCTTGTCTTGGATGGATTGCGATGCCGAGTCGACCACAGGCTACCCGGCCGCCATCGCGAGAGAACTCGCCCGCGGCCGATTCCCAATCCGTGGCCAATTGCGATAGAAAGTCGTTTCCAGCGGGGGCGGATTCGTCCAGCACATCGGCTCCACGGTTGCCGTAAATGCCCACGCCGGACGCGCAAACGAAAGCCTTAGGTGGCGATTGTAGTTTCAGTAAATGCTGGACCAGCGACCGTGTGCCTTCAATACGACTATCGCGTATCGATTGCTTGTTCGCTTCGGTCCAACGTGAAGACGCGATACCTTTGCCTGCCAAATGGATGACCGCATCCAGGTTGTTCATAACGGCGACATCGTTAAAGCCTGATTTGGCGTCCAATACGACCGAGCGGGTTGCTAAAGGATAGTCGTTGGGGCGATCGCTCGAGCCTGGACGCAGAATGCGAATGGCTTCAAACCCTAGCACGGAAATCAGATCCACCAGCCGCTGGCCGATTAAGCCTGAACTGCCCGTGACGCCGATTCGCAATCGATGACCAGGAAGGAAGGGCTTTACGAAGTTTTGGAATTTCAAGTCGGCGAGGGTTGTCGCATGCCGGTAGGCAAACATCGCTTCGAGTTTTTCTCGAATCAACCCAAGCCCCAGTTTTCCAATCGGACCCAACGGCATCTCAAACTGGATGCTATCGGTCAGCTTCGAAGTGCCGCTGTCGGTCGAGGCAAAGAGATGATCATGGATCCAAGTATGGAACGGCCCAGTCAATTGCACGTCTTGGAAGTGGTAGGGGGCATTTAGCTCGGTATGTTTAGCGTGCCACCGCAACGGAATGCCGAAAAGCGAGTTGCGGATGATCACTTCCGAGCCAACCTGGAGAGAGTCACTGCGATGCTCTATCCGAACGTTTTCCCAAGGCGGAATGAGGCGATTGATGGCACCTGGATTGGCATGGTATTCGAACAATTCCCTTTGTTCGCAGGGAATGACGGTTGACTGTTCGAACGTGTGCATAAGGAGCTTACATGTCGGTTTCGGGAAGCGGGCTCAATTCGGCCATGCCACGAAGTTTATCGAGAGCACGCTTTTCTAGTTGGCGAATACGCTCTTTCGATACGCCTAATTTGTCCGCCAATCGTTGAAGCGTCTGAATTCGTCTGTGACCACCCAATGAGAACCGAGCTCGAATAATGAACTTCTCGCGGCGGTCTAAATGGTCCAGCATCAACGACAGTTTGGATCGCAGTTCATGCCATCGTTCTTCACTCATGGACGATTCTTTTTGGTCGTCACTGACGTCGACACCGTTTTCGTGGATGCTGGTGGTGTTCCGTTGGCGTTCGGCCTGCTTTTCCATCACGCGACGATAGGTGTTGCGGCGAACCACTTGCGTTGCATAGGTGCTGAATCGAAATCCCAGTCCCACATCGAATTTGTCGACCGCTCGCATGAGGGCGACGATACCGTCGCTAAGTAGATCATCGAATCCGTTTTGCGGATTAACGAATTTCTTCACGATCGAGATCACTAGCCGCATGTTGGACTTCACGATCAAGTCCCGGAACCAGTCCGCTGCTTTCAACAAACCGATTACGCGGCGGACTGCCCACGCGTCAGGGGATGAGGTCTGTAGTTTGGACCTCAGGACGTTGGCCCTGAATCGCAGGTAGTTCATACGATGGAAAAGGCTCTTTTCCTCTTCGGGCGAGAGCAGTTTGGCTTCGCAAAGTCTCGCCAGGTGGGATGGCAGATCAGGTGTGCGGGCTGCTTTCGCAGGTGAAGGCTCTAGGCCGGTCCCAAAAAGGAC
>CAIXME010000156.1 GCA_903920425.1 uncultured Pirellula sp.
CAGCTTGCCTGAACATGCCTCAAGGGTATCACAGTACTTTCTTCTCGAGTTTCCCATTCGTTGGTTGCGTCATTGTTCGATACCGAGTCGGCTTTCGAGGCCAAGGGTGTGGTTAGAAGGGGCTCCTGCCCGACTACTGGCGTCGACAACATCGCAATAGCGATCATCATGAACTTTGCGGGCCTTAAATGATGAGACATGTTTTGATCCTTAGTGACTTATTGACGAGCGGGAAAAAGTAAACGAATTGCGAGACTCGTTGGAGCGTAGGCGATCTAATTCGGTTTGCGTCAACTCTAATTCGATGGCAATCGAACGATTGAGAGTGCTCTCGGGCTGATCATCGGTTATGCCAACAACCCGAACATTTCGCAGGAGAGGAACAACATCGGGATTGGATGGATCAAGCTCGTGAAGGCAAACGTTGATATCGATCCAATCCCCTTTATTCAGTGAGTTCCCATTGCCCGTTGTCCAAACCTTGATTGCGTATTGAATCACTGGGCCGACTTTACTGAGTGCAAGCCTTTCTTGTTGCATCAGAATTGCAACCGCTCCCGTTCCTTCAAGCTGGCTTTCAACCCGCTGCAACGCTTCTTCCATCGAAACGACCAAACTTGGGGAGACACTCCAATCGAGAGAAGCGTCACCCGCCAGCGGAACCTGCAATTTCGGGTCAAATTGTGGTTGGCTTAGGTTTGCCGGCTTAGGATAGTCATGCTGAACTACCTCCTGTCCAGCCACAGGTGAAATTCGGGCTGAATCGACTTTAAGGAACCGTTTCCGAATCAAAAAGGACTGAGCTTTCCCATCGTGATCGCGATTGCGCGAAGTTAATCGCACGAACCAAGTTGCGAACTTGTCTCCGTCTGCTAGTTCATATGATTGGAGTCTCTCAAACGTAAAATCCCCCATTTCGTGCATCATGACGATTCGCCGAAGTGTATGGATGGACTCCTCAGTCAAACCATGGTAGCGCGCCAACTCACTCGGAGAATTTTCCATGAGAGTCGAAATAGCCGCTACCACCTCATCGTATGTGATTGCAGGCTCTGAAGTGGTGTACTGCGAATTAAACTTGGCTATGGCCGATCGCAAAGCGGACTCTGCGCGGTAGTTCCACGAAGTGATCAGTCGTGACGCCACATACTGACTCCGGATACTAATTAAGTTCCAGTCTCCACGTTTCAAGTCAATATCGATTGATTTCGTTTGCTCTGGCGTTTCCCAAAACTTGTCATTGCCCCATTTAGTCAACCGCAATCCGAGAGACCAACCTTTGGGTAGCGTTCGAGTCAACGCGATTTCTCGAGCGACTTCCTTCTGTTCTTCTGTGAGATCTGATTGACGGTACTGCCACCAGAGACTTGCTACCAATTCGTCTTCTGTAAGCGGAGGTGAGTTCGACGATCGCAACAACTCTGTATGAACACGATTGAAATCGTCTACCGCGGAGGCCAAGTTAGACGCGATTGTGGAATGGTAATCAGCCGCCGCATGTGACTTCCGTTCTGAAATCCGGGCCGAATCGACTTTAAGGAACCGTTTCCGAATCTGAAACGGTTCTGCCCAACCGATACCTTCTCTGGACATCACCGCAAGGTCTATCGACCAAGTGAGATAGCTGCTGTCTCCAACTTCATGTGTACGTAAAGTTGGTTGAATTGTGACTCCGTCCATAATGTGCATATCAGCAACTTGCATTAGTCTCGATACCGCGTCCTCTGTAAGTGAAAACGACTGCGACCGTTGATCAGGCTCCTTTAACCATATAGTGGAAAGCGCTGCGAGAGTTTCGTCTATTGTTAAGGGGGGCTGGTCGCCTGCATGTTCTTTGTTGAATCGTTCGATTGCATCGGCCAGTGGAGAAGTAGAACGCTTTTTCGATGCGAGCCCTGACGAAACAAATTGCTTGCGAATGGTTGAGACAACTTGATCTCTTTGCATCAACTGGATTTCAATGGAACTGGAGGTCGCAGGAGCGTCATGCCAACGCTTATCCATGTCCCATTGGACCTTTTTCAATCGGATGGACCATTCAGTCAGTAGTTTGCGATCGAGCACGATCGCATGAAACTGCTTTCTCAACTCGGAAGAGATCTCGGTATGGTTCGCCTGCCACCATAATGCCGCACAAAGTTCATCTTCCGTCAGCAATGGAGAATTGGCGGCTTTCAATTCAGCGGCATTCTCTCGATTTGAATTGAACTCCTCTATTGAGTCGGCAAGTTCAGTGCTGCCTTCAGGGGCATTGACTACTGATTTCTTCATTTCGCTTTCCGATTGATCGGCGTTCATTCGCGTTTCTGCGCCATCCGATTTGCGATAAGTAATCTGAAGTGTTTTTGTCTCGCCTTGGACCAACGAGATGCTTCCGCTTTCGACCACAAGATCCTTTGAATCACCGTCGAACTCAATTACGTATTCACCTGCCGCTAGCCGAACAGACTTGCCAGTGCGACTAACGAGCATTTCCTCAACAACTTTGTCGGATCTCTTGATTCGAATCGGAACGTTGTCCGCTTCACTCTTGATCGTGATGGTCCCCTTGTTCGTTTCAAGCACGATAAGGACACCTGCAAAGAACAAAAACGCACTCGCCATTCCGGCCAGTATCCAATTTCGGATTCGCCCGTGATCGAAGAAGGATGTCTCGGGCACGACAGCTAGAGGAAGCGGTTCCGTCTTCGGCTTTTGCACGTGGGCTAAACACTGCTCGAGAATTTGTGCGAGTTCTACAGCCGACTGAAATCGCGATTCCCGGTCTTTTTCGAGTAGCTTCAAAATGATTCGCTCAAGCCACTCCGGAATCGACGCGTTCTGCTCGCATATCGAACGCGGCTGCTGATCGGTGATGCGTCGCATCACTGCATATCCAGAGTCCGCACGGTATGGTGGTTGCCCAGTACATAGAGCGTAAAGCACACAGCCGAGCGAAAAAAGATCGCTGCGACCATCGAGCTCTTCGCCCCGAATCTGTTCGGGTGACATGTAATGCGGTGTTCCCGGATGAAAACCGCTGCGTGTTAAACACGCCTCGTCTTGTGTGCGAGCTAACCCGAAATCGGTAAGTAGTGCCCGAGCAACGTTCTCATCGAGCATGATGTTCGAGGGTTTGACATCACGATGAATCAGCCCTTGCGCATGCGCTGCGGCCAATCCAGTAGCGACCTGCATCCCGATGCGCAGGATCTCACAAACATCGAGTGCTCCATTGCGATCCAACCTCGCTTGCAGTGAATCGCCAGCAATGTATTGCATCACTAAGTACGGCGTTGCGTGTTCCGTTTCGACGTTGTGAATCGGCACCACATGATCGTTCACGATAGCGGCAGCTGCACGGGCTTCGCGAGCAAATCGTTCGCGAGCAGACCGACTACCCGACAAATGCGGTGCCAGCATCTTGATGGCCACCGATCGATGCAGTTCAGAATCGTATGCCTTGAAGACCACACCCATGCCGCCTGACCCAACAAGTCTTTCGATCTCATAGCGGCCCAGTCGCCCCAACATCTCGGGATGTGACGGTGGCTGCAGAAGTTGCTTGGCCATTGTGTCCGTCCAATCTGATGAGAGGTTTTCGGTGGGAATAAACCGCGTCGGATTTTGAAACTCATTCTCAATATCCAGTCCACCCTCAACGCGCGAGCAAAGTCCCTCCCGCGCGAGCGTCCATTGTTGCTCGTTGGCCGCGAGTTCTTCGATCCGCGCTTGGCAATGTTCGCATTTGTCGAGATGCTGTAAACCTAGCTCAGTGGAGCACCCGGGATCCTGGTTCAAGATTCCAAGAAGCAGTTCGTCTGAGCATTCGATTTTGGGAAGCATATTGGATCCTGTTTGCAATGTCTTATCGACATCTCACGTTTTTATGAGGCAAGACAATGAGGGCAAGAATATGTTTTCATTTTCATCTCCCCCGGAGTGTTTCGATTTCCCGAATGGTTTTGCTTGTCTGGTGACTGAAAGTAACCTGCAGTGGCAAAACCTTGCACCAATCACACCCTTTTTTTTAGAAATCAAGCCAAACGGGAAGTCGATCTGTCGGTTCCGTCATTTACGCGTGGGGCGATTGCTAACTAGGTACTGACTTGGCGAGGAAGACAGGCGTATCCACCGCTGCCAAGCGGTGGTGGCAGCACAGTGGGTTAGGCAATGGCCTCGAGGTTGGTCGATCCACCGTCTGGCGACGGAGCCAGTGAGAACCGTTAGGAGTCATTCTTCCGCGCACGATCGGTGGCACATGTTTGGCGATACAGCATTGCATAAGCAATGCAGATATTCTTTATTGCGGTTAGTCCTTTTTCTCAGCTTCTTTCACTAGTTCCTCGATGGATTCATCCAGTTCTTTTTCGCTAGGTGAGCCGGTCCAGATATTCCTTACAACTCCTTCGGAGTCGATTACGAAAATGGTCGGCCAGCCGTCGATACCCCAGATGTCGGACAACGGAGCTTGACCGGACTGCTCGTTCTTGAACGATCGCCAAGTGATTTTTTTGTCAACAATCTTCTCGCGAACCGCGTCATTGAGTTTATCACCGTTAACACCCACCAAGTCGAATGGACGGTCCTTCATCCTTTCACCGAGTGCGATTTCATGGGGCACAAGCGCCATGCACGGCTGGCACCACGTAGCCCAGAACGAAAGCAACGTCACTTTACCCTTAAAATCGCTTAGCTTGAGTGCTTTGCCGTCCAGATCTTCACCGCTAATTTCTGGTACTGGCTTGCCAACTTGAAGTTGATCCATCATCTTCAGTCCCATCAATTGTGACGCAGCCAATTTACCGAGTAATTCTTCGCCTAGCTTCACGTTGGCGTATTTCTCGGACACCATGTTGAAATGCTTTTCGGCGGCTAGGATGTGCGAGTCCTTGTCGTCACCTTTGGCTTCTTTCGCATTCTTTTTGAAAAGCAGACCAAGACTGTAAGTAGCCAACGCCTGGCAGTCTTTGTATTTGTTCGTCTGTATGACAGTTCTTAGTAGATCCTGATTCGAAGGCGTATTGTCGTAGCCCAAGGCAAGCAATAGCTTTTTAACATGGGGCTGATCCAAGTGCTTTTCCGCGATCAGCGCCATCGCCTTCTCCGCTTTGTCCGACTCGCTTCCCAACACTTCGCAGAAAACGTCGAACGCCAGTTCTGTTGTCGGTTCTTCTAACGCGAGTTCAAACAATTTTCCCACTTCGATCGCCTGAAATTCTAAAATCTCAGAGTGTTCTTTCTGATCTAGTATTTGGTCCTTACGGGCCTCCGCCTGCTTCACTTTAATAGACACGTGATATTTTTCGAATTCCGTCGTGAGAGGACTTTGGGCGGCGACGTGCCCCACTGTGCTTAGCACTACAACAGCCGCAAAAACCAATTGTCGCATTTAGCTTGTCCTCATTCTCAAAAAAGTGTCGTGCAAAAAATCCTTCACTTACAGCCAATGGCCACTCTAAAAACAGGGCGGAATTGGTGGTTACACTATGGAGTGTCTGTAATGTATTTCTTGCATACGTGACGTTCCGTTGCGGAAGGGACCGAAACTAGCCATCGGCTACGACGTTGTACTGGCTGACCACGTTCTGAAGCCGCTTCATCACTCGGCTTCGTGCGACGTAGACTTGTCCGACACCTATACCGAGCAGCTTAGCGGCTTCGCTGATGGATACCACGTCAACATGTGTCAGACGGAATGCCTCCCATGTCTTGGGATCAATGTCCGCTTGAACTCTTTGCGCGGCCCATCGGTAGACTTCGCGTTGGTATTCTATATCAAACTCAGATGCGAGTTCGTCTTCTGCAGCGTTCAATCGATCAAGCTTTTCGTGGCCTTCCGTTCCGCCGACACCGATGCCACCTTTCGGCTTTCGGTTGAGCATATTGAGAGCAACGTTTCGGCCAATACCAATAAGCCAATTGCGGAATCGACCTCGTTCCGACTGTTCAAGCCATTTTTCGACGGACTGAAAGATCGCAGTAAAGACTTGTTGCACAACGTCTTCTGCATCCGCCCGCTGCAACCCCTGGCGTAGTGCCATTCGAAAAACGAGTGGACCATAGATTGCCATTACTTCATCCCATGCGTCCCTATCCTCTTGGTCGCATAGGCGAACAATCAGGCTTGCTCGAGTATCGGATGGACTTGGTAACATGACGTTATCTTTTTATGCCTTTCTTCTGTCCATCGCATGGGCAAGACCATGAAACCGAGCTGCTTTGGAAGTGTTCGATAAAATCCCAAAACTGATTTTACCTCTCCGAATCACCAACTACTGGACGGAAGTAACACCACCTTGTGTTTTCTTGCACATAGCATTTGTTTTTCCGATTTTTTTCTTAGCTTTTCGTTCACTGCGTCCGGAAACCAGAATGTTGGTGGCCCAACGGGCGGCTGATAATGTTGCC
>CAIXME010000157.1 GCA_903920425.1 uncultured Pirellula sp.
GCATCTGCCCATCCGATGTGGCGAGAACCTTCGGTCAGAAATGGCGAGAAATCATGCCAGCGGTCCGCGAAGTCGCTGCCGACATGGTTCGCGATGGCTCCATCGAAATCACGCAGAAAGGGGAGCCAGTGGACATCGAAGAGCGGAACGTCGAATCGATCAAAGGCCCTATCCGCTTGCGTCTCGTTAAGCGCACCGTGCAAGACGATTTGGACGACTGAGGCCTCGGATTAAGGTTTCACGGGCTCTGGCGGCGAAAGCTGGGAAGCGGATGACGAAGCCGTTGTGAGTTCTGTCTCAAGCCATGATAGATCGGGCGTCTCGTCTGAATCGGTGCTTGCCAGGGGGCCCTTGTTCTTCCACAAAATGCCTGTCAGAACGCGAAAAGTAAAATACAGAGCCGTGATGATGACCAGAATGGAGATGCCCCAGGTCGTCCAGTAGTTGCTGCCGTCGTCTCGAACGATAGGGCTCTGTGGTATATCCGCAAACCGGCCCAAGAACATCGGGGCCACCAGAGGTTTCGAGTTCGGCTCTGCCGCACCAGGCTGGTAGGCGAGGAGCTTCAGGAAGTATCCGGAGAAGCTAATCTTGCGCTTCAGCAATGTCGTCTCGTTGAAACCCTCAGGTAGTTGTCCTGTGACGACTACATAAAGCCAAGAACCTGATTGTTCGGTCGAGCCCCATACTTCGTACAAATGCTCCAAACCGGCTGCGTTGTCTGGTTCGGCTTCGTACTTGATCACGCGACGAACGATGAGATCCAAATTCGCCAACGCCCCGCGGTTCTTTGCGGGCTGGCTGTAAAAGTCCTTGAACTTAAAGTTCGATTTTGAGATCGCGTGGATCTGATCGTAGCTCGCGGTATGCGAACGCTTCAAAAGATCCCAATACGCTGGCATTTCGCGTTTTGCCATGCGCATAGTATTGTCACCCACGATTGACAGCAAGTCTTTCGATTGAGCGTCCAGTGCGAGCGTACCGTCCGTCGCGGGAGCCTCGGCTTGCTCCTCATTCCTGAGGGCAATCTCCTCCACCTCAAGAACGGATTTGGGATCCGTTATCGAATCTTCTGGCGTCGCAACGACGGGGCCCTGGACGATTACCCGATTACGAAACACGTTCAAGTTAGGCCATACGACGATGGCGACGGCGAGCAAGAACAGCAAAAAGCCAAAGCGAGGAACTAGGGCAGGTGTTTTCCACGGAGTGCGTACGCGTCTAGACATGCTCAACCCCCGAAGTCGCAGAACGACTATTTGAACGGCACGATCGAAATTTTGGTCATCGGACTTCCGTCTTTCGCCTTTTGGCGAGTGCACAAATCGACCACTTGCATCAGCGATTCGTAGTGCAGTTCTTTGCCGACACGGATAACGACTGAATCAAAAACCGGCTGCTCGAAGATCGAGGCCATTTCGTTTCGGTAGAGTTGGATCGTGTTCGCCGTATCCGTCGATTTCATGACCCGCGACCCGATCACGATCCGGTCCAGTTCGCCATCTGGAAGCGAATAGAGGTCGATCGGGAGTGGGAACTCGGACGGATCCAATATGTCTGGCGGCGGAGTGTCCAGCGACACAGTGCTGCTGGTCGAAGTCTGTGTGCTATCAGGCAATCGCAAGGCGATTTGTGCTTCGATCGGGGAAGCCTTGAAGGTCAAAATGAAGAACGCGAGCAATTGGAACGCCATGTCCAGCATCGCTGCCATGTTCAACGAGACTTCTGAGTCGGTACGTTTCTTTTTGTGTCGTCGGGATCTGCGGATCATAGCGTTGGTACTTTCTCAGCTGAGAATTCCTATTCTTCCTTTTTCCGAACAACCACGAAATCCAATTTGCTGAACCGGTTCGACTTGCAAGAGTCCACCACCTTCATCAGTTTCTCGAACGAAACTTTCTTGTCCACGCGGAGCACGGCGGTGACGGGTAGAGCATCGCCGGGAGCGACGGAACTCTGCGACGTAATCACTCTCGCTTCGCCTTGGAGAAAGAAATCGATGTTGGGGATGACGTTACCTCTGGCGTGGATGGTGCCATCGTTTCGAACGTTGAGGACCAGCAAATCTCCTTGGTTTTCCTGATCGACGGGGTCCGCAGCGCCAACCACAGGCAACGTTAAGTCCTTGTCCACATCGACCGCTTTGAAATTGATCACGAGCATAAAGAAGGTGATCAGCTGAAAAACCATGTCTAGGATCGGTACGAGGTTAGGCTCGCATTGGTCTGCACTGTGTGAAGTAGACATGGCGAATAGATCCGATCGACGAGTATCAAACTGTGGATGCGAAGACTAGGCCGAAGTTTCCGGAGCCACAGGTTTCGATTTGAGCAGACGATGCACCGAGCGGAGGCTGTCGTCCGCAAGCATGGTGGTTTCGACGGAGATCTGTGCAATCCTATTCTTGAAAATGGAGTACAAGAAAATCGCAGGGACGGAAAGTGCAACCCCTTCGAATGTCAAAACCAGAGCCTCGGAGATGCCTTCTGCAACTTTTGCCGCATCGAGTGCAACGCCGGAGATCGCGATCACGCTAAAGCTCGCGATCATCCCTTTCAGCGTTCCTAGCAATCCAATCATGGGGCCCAGTGTGCCGATAACGGCCAAGACACTGATGGAACGTTCCATTTGAACGGTGAGCGTTTCAGCCTTTCGGTCCAGCTTTTCGCGGGCTTCTTCGATGCCAAACCGCAGTTCCGAGATCCCTGCGGATAATGATTTGCTGAAGTAAGAATCATCCTGGCTGAGCAAAGCGATCAGTTCCTTTGGCTTTTTCTCTTCGATCAGCTGGTTAACACCTTCGATGATTTCGGGAGGAGCTGCCACAGGAAGTCGCAACTCGATCGCTTGTTTGACGGATACTGCGACGAAGTAAATCGAGAGGGCGAAAATAAAGATACCGATGACACCGGATACCTTGATCAGCCAAAACAAGAAATTGACTTCGCCACCCTTGGCCTCACCGGCTCCTTGAGCCAAGCAGGGGCTGACAAGAAAGACATTGGAAACCGCCAGCACCAACAGGATGATAAGAAAGCCGCGAACGGACTTTGAAATCCAACCTAATCGACAAGACTCTTTCACGTTATCGGTGAAAGCCAGAAGCGAATCGAACACCATAATGCTACGCCTTGAGAGCTAGGACAGATTGTTTCACAACCGTTTCAGTTTACTCGAAATACCCCCCGTCGGAAGAGGGCGGTATAAATTTTCATTACCCTACAAACAGTGTCGTTTGCCTGTTCGTTACAAGGCGTTCCGCTCAATCCAAGTACTCAGAATTATCGGTCGATTCACCATGGCTCCATGCTGTTTGCGATACATCATCACAAAGCAGTTCAACGCTTTCCCCCAGCCAGACACGATGGATTACAATGTCTGGCGTTGCCATGCTCTCCTCGCCTACCTCCATCCGCATAACGACTTCTGCTGACGTTAGAAACCGCTCTCCATTCCTAAGGTCATATATCATCAACAGTCAAAACCCTTACTCCAAGACAGCAAGCCCGAGCGAGTTAGCACACGCTGGAAGGACTCCTTTGGACTCCGCCCGTTTCAAGGCGTTTACTCGATTGTTGCCATTGTTGTTTGTTTGCTACATCATCGCTTACATCGACAGAACGAATGTTGCCGTGGCTAAACTGACCATGGGTGAAGATCTACCGGCATTCGATAGTCGGGTGTTCGGCTTTGGTGGCGGGATCTTTTTTTTGGGATACTTTCTACTTGAAATCCCTGGGTCCTTGATCGTCGAGCGGTGGAGTGCACGCAAGTGGATTTGTCGCATTATGGTGACGTGGGGGTTCATGGCGGCCGCGACCGCTTTTGTGACAACTCCGCTTCAGTTTTATATCGTGCGCTTTCTGTTGGGCGTCGCGGAAGCGGGTTTTTTCCCTGGCGTGATTGTTTATTTAACGCATTGGTTTCCCTCTAAAGACCGCGCTCGTGCTATCTCCTATTTCTTGGTCGCTTCGCCGTTAGCGATGATGATCGGGCCAGCCGTCTCGCAACTATTCATCGATATCGGTCGTACGCGCATCGTTGACGGTGCCACGATCACGAACCCGCTGTTGCTTGGCCTCAAGGGTTGGCAATGGATTTACATTTTCTGGGGAATCCCTGCCGTCATCGCAGGCTTTGTTGTTCTCTATTATCTCACCGATCGTCCTCGCCAAGCGAAGTGGCTTACGGTTGAAGAGAGTGAAGCGCTCGAAGCCGAACTGGAGCGGGAGAAGGCGCTTCGGGCCAGCGATGCACATCACTCGGTGTTTGCAGCCCTCACGAGTCCACGGGTTTTGCTGTTATCGTTAGCCTATTTCGGGATCGTAACGGCGAACTATGGAATCGAGTTCTTTTTGCCTAGCATCTTGAAGAAGTGGTATGAGCTAGAGCCATCCACGGTTGCTTTGTTGGTAATGATCCCGTCATTGCTGGTGATTCCTGGCCAACTCTTCATTGGTTGGAGTTCCGACAAGTACCATGAAAGACGGTGGCATTCGGTTTTGCCTGTCGTGGCGGGTGCGTTGCTGTTGGTGCTGTCCCCGCTTACACGCGGCAACATCTATTTGACCATGATTTGCTTTACCGTTGCCGCCGCTGGCATGAAGGCTTACATGCCTGCGTTCTGGGCTCTGCCAAGTCTATTCCTAACCGCCTCCGCCGCGGCCGGTAGTGTGGGAATGATTAATTCCATCGGGAATCTCGGCGGCTTCCTAGGGCCAATTGTAATGGGCTACGTAGATCATTTGTTTGGGTCCTATGACTACGGCTTGTATTTCTTGTGTTTGACGAGCATCCTCTCCGCAACTCTGATTGCGGTGCTGCCTTTGCGGTTACCTAAACGCGATGAATAAAATCAAAGACTGAGTTACCCGAGCAAGTCTGAGTTACCCGAGATAGTGTAGCTCGATAGGTTTTTTGGTAGCACTTGGTATCGGCGATATCATCCATTTACCGTGCGCCACTTTGGATACGCCCTTTCAAAGGCGCGTGTCCGAACAGGCCCGGAGACCTTTTCTGCCCTTGGTATATTGCCCCGCAATGGATTTGCACCGGGGGCTCAGTTGGCTAGGACTGAAGTTGCGAGTTAGAGATGCAAAGCGCAAGTACCGCACAACCCATCCTGCACTGCCGAGCACAAGCCGCTGCTAAGCTTGGCTCTTTTCCGGTGCATCCTCGGTTGCGTTCGCCGGTTTCAAAGCCGGGATCAACATCGAGATGGCGGCGTAGGTAACGACCACGACTACTAGGCAGCTCAAGTAGACGAGCGGAAGTTCTTTGATGATCCATGC
>CAIXME010000158.1 GCA_903920425.1 uncultured Pirellula sp.
CGCGCCAGCCAGCAGAGTACCGCCCTAATTTGCTTTTCGTGGCTAGCCAGTCTGAGGATGACAGCCCGAGTCTGGTTAATCGGTACGGGGAAACGGCCGCTGAACTAGTGGCCGAGCTGCTTGGAGATGCCGATTCCCCCAGTTGGCCAACCGACCTGCCGATGGTTTTGGATTTGGACAAGGCCGTACGTTCCGCGGGACCAGTGGGGCGCAACGCGGACAAAATCGAGAGGGGTTTGTTCCGCAAGCACTGTGTCCAATGTCATGGAATCTCTGGAGACGGGACGGGACCTGCAGCTAACTTGCTCGCACCCTATCCCCGTGACTTTCGCAGGGGAACATTCAAATTCAAGTCCACTCCGGTCGGAAAAAAGCCATCACATAACGACATCGTCAGAACTCTCGAAGCGGGGATTCCAGGCACCTCGATGCCCGCGTTTGAAACGCTGAAGCAATCTAAAGAGTTCGCAGAAGACGTCGATGCATTGGCCCACTACGTTCGATTCTTGTCCATTCGAGGTGAGACCGAAAGAAGACTCATCGTGGAACTGATTGCAGATGAAACAGATCAGCTGAACGATGCGACGCGGTCCAAGGCCCGTGCAAGTCTAAACCGGGTTGTAAAAGATTGGAGCGATGCGGACACAGTTCCTAAAACGACTCCGCCATCAAACTCGACCGCCCCTGAGGGCGAGGAATTGGCGGCAGCAATCAGCAGGGGCAAGGAATTGTTCCTAAGCGAGTTAACCGCATGTTCCAAATGCCATGGTGAATTGGCCGATGGCAATGGCAAGTCACAGGACTTCGATGAATGGACAAAGGACTGGACCATCCGTGCAGGTATCGATCCAACAAAGAAATCCGAATGGAAGCCGATGAAGCAGTTTGGTGCCCTCAAGCCAGTTATAGACCGTTCTCGCAATCTGTTGCTCGGATCATTCCGTGGCGGTAGCAATTACGATGACCTTTATCGAAGACTGGTGCTTGGAATCGAGGGCAGCCCGATGCCAGCTGTGGCTCGCAAAGTGAACGACAACCCTGGATTGTCGGAGGACCAGATTCGCGACTTAATCCTTTACGTTGTCTCTTTGTCCGATTCGGTTAAAGCGCCTAGGACGCCCGCCACGAGAAGTATTGCAGGGGAGGTGTCGTTTGAATCCGCCCATTAAGGTTGACTCGCCTTGGGTCTATCGTTGGTCGATGTTGGTTACCATGCTGACGTTCCCTTTGATTTGGTTAGGGGGTTTGGTCACGACGCATGACGCCGGAATGGCAGTACCCGACTGGCCAGGTACCTTTGGCTACAATTTGTTTTTGTATCCTCTGTCGACTTGGCTTTACGGTCCGTTCGATCTTTTCGTAGAGCATGGTCACCGTCTGCTCGCATCGCTGGTTGGACTGGTTGCCATCGGTCTGTGTATCGTCGCCGTGAAAACGGAAAAGCGAACTTGGGTAAAGTACATGTGCTTTGCACTTTTGTTGTCGATCATCGCCCAGGGTGTACTTGGAGGCGTTCGGGTATTGTTCGATGCGAGAACGTTGGCCATGATCCATGGTTGCTCCGGACCGCTTGTTTTCGCTCTGGCTAGTTTTATCGTAATGGCTAGTTCAACCACCTGGCGAACACGGAGCCCAAGCCATCGGATGGGCTGGACAGGGCTATTTTCTTGGATATTGTTCGTTTTGGCGATCGCACAACTCTTTGTTGGGGCCCATTTGCGACACTCTCTTCCAACCTGGCAGCCTATTTTCTTTATGTCTTTGGTGCACACCCACTTGTTGATGGCAACGCTAATTACACTTATGATTTGCGTCCTGTTTGTGATGGCCTGGACGGGTTCATCGGCCAAGACAAGTACTTTTCGCGTTCCTGCGGGTTTGCTCGTGATGGTCGTTGTAGCCCAGGTATTGCTGGGATTCGCGACTTGGATTGCGAATTACGCAACTCCATGGGTTGAATTGACACCGTGGTTGGCTCGCTATACGGTTCAAGGCAAGGGTTTTTGGGAATCCATGATCGTTACAGGGCACCAGGCAACTGGCTCCTTATTAATTGTATTTTCACTCTGGATGGTATGCCGCGTTTTTCGCAGCAACCGATTGGATGATTCCGCGCACGTGACTGACAAATCAGAACCATCCATCATCCGCAACGGAGAGAATCCTGTTGCGATCAGCGCGGGAGCCGAATGAGCACGTCCATTCCATCGACCGACTCCACAGCAATAGAGTCGCCCGAATCGATCTTAAAGCCACAAATTCAAGACGTCACGAGCTGGTATTCGGACTACGTCTCGCTTACCAAACCCAGGATCACGTTGATGATCCTGTTGACGGTCGGTGTCGCGATGTTGGCAGCCAAGCGTATACTCGGCACCGACGTATCGTGGTTGGTCTGGATCAACACGTTAATTGCAACGTCCATGATTGCAGGTAGTGCGAGTACGCTCAATCAGTGGTTCGAAATGGACCGTGATGCATTGATGCCACGCACTCAAAAGCGACCTTTGCCAAGCGGCAGGCTAACGTCGTTGGAGGCCGCGGTGTTTGGCTGGTTGCTGGTAGTTTTCGGATCATTGTATCTTTGGATCGGAGCGAACGCTCAGGCGGCGTTGTGCGGTTTGGCTACCTGGGCCATTTACTGCTGGGTTTACACGCCGATGAAAACGTACTCTTGGTGGAACACGGCCGTTGGAACTCTACCTGGAGCCTTACCCGTGATGATTGGCTGGACTGCTGCCGGAGGTTCGATAACCGATGGCGACGGTTGGGCACTGACCGCTATTGTGGTCTTTTGGCAATTCCCGCACTTCATGGCGATAGCATGGCTCTATCGAGACCAGTACGCAGGTGCCGGATTTAGAATGCTAACCAAGGAGGAACCAACGGGAATAGCAGCAGGATGGCACGCCATCATCCCAGCAATCTTGTTGATCCCCTTGTCCATTTCTGTATTGCATCCCATTTCTGTGTTCACCTGGGTTGTCGCGATCTTGGGCGCAGTATCTTGTTTAGGACAAGCGGTTGCGTCGTACCGGTTCCTGCGTTCTCGCAATAACCAAACGGCGAAAAAGCTGTTGCACAGCTCCTTGATCTATTTGCCCGCCATCATGATGCTGGTTGTTGTGCGTTGGGGGATGCAGTGAGTTCACCTATTCCCTCGGCAGAACTTGCACTCGAAACAAAAAACCTGACGCATCAATACCAATCGCTGGTCGCGATCAACGATTTGTCACTTCGCATAGAGTCGAAGCAGATTTTTGGGATTTTAGGCCCCAACGGTAGCGGCAAATCGACGTTGTTCCGACTCGCATCGACGCTCACTCGAGTTCAAAGCGGCGATGTTCGAGTTGCTGGTTTTTGCGTGAAAACAGAAACCGAAATGGTTCGAAAGAGCATTGGCGTCGTTTTTCAATCCCCTTCACTGGACCGTAAGCTAACGGTCCTTGAGAACATTCGATGCCAAGCAGCCCTGTATGGGCTTTCCGGCCCAGACCTTCAAAGTCGCATAGACGAATTGACGGACCGAATGGGCCTGCAAGACAAACTGCATGTTCGCTGCGAAAAGCTCTCGGGCGGACAGAAGAGACGGGTCGAGCTGACCAAAGGATTATTGCATCGCCCGTCGGTATTGTTTTTGGATGAGCCCAGCACCGGGCTCGACCCCGCTGCACGGCTTGATCTTTGGAATGCGCTCGTCCAATTGCGAGACAACTACGGAACGACCGTCATTTTGACCACGCATTTGTTAGAAGAAGCCGACAAATGCGACCGCATTGCGATTCTAAACGAAGGAAAACTGGTCGCATGCAATGCCCCCGAACAGTTGCGTAGCGAGACGGGGGAGACAGTGATTACCATCTCCACCAATACTCCTGAATCCATACATAGCATTTTAGAAAACCGATTTTCTCTCAAACCCGCGATCTTTGACCAACAAGTTCGTGTCTTGGCTCCAAATGCCCTCCAGCTGTTGCCTGCTATCATGGAAGCCACGATAGCGATCGCGACTAGCATCACCGTCGGCCGCCCAAGTCTCGAAGATGTGTTTATCACCAAAACGGGCCACAAGTTTCATCGCTCATGATCGCAAATTTCCGTAAAGACCTCGCCGAGGTCCTCTCGACAGCGTGGCCACTCATGCTGTCCACCGGCCTGTTTTCCATTACCTTGTTTGTCGATCGACTATTGTTGTATCGATATTCTGATTCGGCGGCTTCGGCTGCGTTGGGAGCAGGTACGGTACTTTGGTCGTTGAATTGCCTGCCGATCGGGATATGCGGCTACACCAACACATTCGTCGCGCAGTACTTGGGGGTGAAGAAACCAGAGAGGGCCCTGCAAGTCGTTTGGCAAGGAGTTCTTTTGGGGATGATCTTGGGACCGCTGCTCATGTTCATCGGTTTGTTTTCCGGCCCACTTTTCTCCGTGATCGGGCACGGCGAGAAACTAGCAATATTGGAGGCGGAGTATTTCTTTTGGTTGATTCCAGGAACCTGGGCGACGATGGTTGCCGCCTCGCTGGTAGGACTCTTTTCCGGGAGTGGGCGGTCCAAGATCCTGTTGATTGCCGATGTCATCGTCACGATCCTTAACGCTTTCCTCGCGTATGCGCTCATCTTTGGCCAGTTCGGATTTCCCGAAATGGGAGTTCGCGGCGCGGCGATCGCGAGCAGCTTGGCATTGATCACCAAACTGGGCATCCTTGCAACCATTGCCTCTCGGGATTACCTGAGAAAGAATGCTATTCTTGAACCACTTTTCAATTCCGATGAAGCTAGGCGAGCAGGCCTGAAGGATCTCTTGAAATGGGACTGGCCATTGATGAAGCGGTTGGTTCGTTTTGGATGGCCAGCGGGAGTCTCCGTAGTCGCTGAAGCGTGGAGCTTTACCATCATCATGGTCATCGTAGGAGGATTGGGCGAGCAAGCTGCCGCAGCGACAACACTGGCTCTCAACGTCAATCTCGTAGCCTTCATTCCCTTGATAGGGCTAGGAACCGCAGTTGGCGTTTTAGTTGGAAAGTACTTGGTTCAGAATCAGATCGAAAAGGCCAAGCGGATGGTTCATTCGGGACTAGTAATCGGTATCGCGTACAGCATGATTTTCGTCGTGTTGTATGGCGGATTTCCCGATTGGATTATGACTATCTACTCCTTTGATGCGGTGGATACGACCCGGTTTGACGCGATGCGCCCGATCCTTCGCCCGTTACTTTCTTTCATCGCCGCGTACTGCTTGTTTGATGCATTTCAGACCGTCTTCGTTGGCGCACTCAAGGGTGCAGGTGACACCTTTTTCGTTTTGGCTGGGCATTTGTTTTCTGGGGTTACCGCCGTGCTGGGAGGTATCCTGGTCAGTTACCTGACAGGGTGGAATGGCCTGTACTATTGGTGGGCGGTGATCACGATTTGGGTCATCCTGCTGGCTATAGTCTTCACACTTCGCTATCTTCACGGAGGCTGGCAATCGAAACGAGTAATCGAGCCGTTCGTGGTGGACTAAGCTTAGAACTTCATTTTCCCGATGCGGACTATGATTTTTGTTATGAATTCGCATAAAGCATGCCACTGCTGTGGTCTAATCCACCACGTCGCAGAATTGTCCTCAAATCAAGTTGCAATCTGCACGCGATGCAAGAGTGTCGTAGAACGACCTCGAAATCATGATCGAGCCCAAGCCCGTACAGCAGCCACCTCCGTTGCGGCGTTAATATTGTTTCCACCAGCGGTACTATTACCGATTTTGGAAATTGAAAAACTGGGGCATCACCACCGCAGCAGCATACTCGGTGGTATCCTCGAGCTGTACCAAACCGGCAGCTATCTCATAGCAAGTGTGATTTTGCTGTTCTCCATTGTGTTCCCCTTGGCCAAGATCGTAGCCCTCATCGAATTGAGTTGGCTATGCTCGTTGCGAGAGCACCATCGAGCAACCACGTACCGTTGGATGGAACGGATTGGCAAGTGGAGCATGATGGATGTCATGCTACTGGCATTGCTGGTGATGACCATCAAATTGACCGGACTGGTTCAATTTCATTTTGGCCCAGCTGTCTTGGCGTTTGTTCTCTGTGTCGCGATGAGCATGATTGCAGCACTTTGCTTTGACCCTCATTCGATTTGGGAGTCCCCATCAACATAAACATGTCCAATCCAAGTAATGGTATTCAGAAAAGCACCGAAGTGACCGAGACCGAGGCAACGGAGAAAGAACCAGCACCTACGTTCCCATCCGCCGTGGTGGTACCCGCCCCTACGTTGCAAAGTTGGTTTGGCTCCCGATTGTGGATAGCGACCCTATTTTGCGCCGCGTTGAGTTTAGGATTGTTTTGGTACTCGCGGCAACAAACAGGCGACCTGATCGAAGTGACTTTTCGGGATGGATATGGGCTGAAACCCGAGGACCGACTCAGATACAGCGGTATCGATGTCGGTGTCGTTGAGAAAGTAGGACTCAACAAGAATCTGGATGGAGTGGTGGTACATGCACGACTCACGCCTCAATCGCGAATCATGGCGAGCGAAGGGGCTAAATTTTGGATTGTGCGTCCACGATTATCTCTCGATGCGATCCACGGCTTGGATACGATCCTTGGGGCGAAATACATTGCGATTGAGCCTGGCTCAGGCTCGGAATTCAAGTCCCATTTCCAGGGATTGGATACCCCGCCCATACCGACCCCTCCAGCCGGATCACTCGAGATCACGTTAGACGCCAACACCAAGGGCGGATTGGAAAGTGGTGCTCCGATTCTTTACCGGGGGTTTCGAATAGGCAGTGTCATGCAGATCGGCCTAGCAAGCGACGCGAGAACCGTGCGGGCTCGTTGCATCATCGACTCCGAGTATCGTGACCTAGTACGCAGCAACAGCAAGTTCTGGAATCGAAGTGGCTGGCGATTGGACATCGGGATAGGGGGGATACAACTCGACGCGGACACGATTGCTCAAATGCTGACCGGAGGCGTGGAAATGGCGACGCCCACCGAGTCGTCGCCGAGCGTGAACACGGGCCATCGTTTTGTTTTGTATGACAAAGCAGAGAAAGAATGGCTTGAGTGGAAACCATCACTCGCTCATGGACTCGCATGGAGCCGAATGGAAACACAAATGCCGCAACCGATTCGGATGGCATTGCGATGGCAAGAACGATCCTTTGGATTTCGAAAGAATCACCAAAGGCTAGGATGGTGCTTGCCATTGAGTGATGGTTCAATCATGTGCCTTTCGGAACAAATCCATGCACCGAACCCGGCAATTGCAAACTCGATTTCTATAGAGCTTGCAGGAATCTCGCTTCGGCCCGACCAGTTTACGACGTCAACAAGCTCAGATTCCACTTCAGACGCTAAAGAGAACCAAGTAAGCACATTCAGCCCGAAGACTGCGTTAGCCAACGATGTCGTTCGATGGCAAGCCAACGCGATCGCTTCCAAATTGCCAGAACCGATTGCCAACGTTGTCCTCGGAACCACCGATGGTGCCAACGTAATCGCCATCGACGCGGC
>CAIXME010000159.1 GCA_903920425.1 uncultured Pirellula sp.
GTCGTTGTCTTCAATCGCTCCGATGCAATCTGAACCATGTCGGCAGGCAACGCGCCCTTGGCCGCTGATTTGTACCATCGTTCCAAATTACGGAATATCGCAACAGCACGAGCAGCGACAGCATCGCTCTCGTCGACAAGAAGCGGTGACAAAATGGCGGTATAGTCATGGTTTGTCCAACTGAGGGAAACAAATCCACCTAACGCAAACTCTCTAATCCATGGCGATTCATGCCGAAGCAAACCGAGTACAAACGGATGGTTGGGTCCAAGTAGTTCAACCGCCAAACATGCATAATACGCTCGCTCAGAATCCGTTGATGCGTTGAAAAATCTCGTGTCGAGGACGCGAGCAAGCTCATCACCACCACATGCCTTGAGTGTCTTTGCGGCTTGCTCGCGGACCTGCATTTCACTGCCACCCGCTTGTAAAGGACCGCCGCTCCAGTCATAGCTTGGCGGATCATCGGGATCAGGCACCCATCGATTGTCATGGAGCAACACCAGATAGCTTTCGACTTCAGAACTCGAAAACGGGCCGCCACCAGCACGGCTTCTAGCTCGCATGCAAAGTGATTCAGCCTCATCGAGTCTTGAAGGATCGGTTTCGTCTTTCATGTACTACCACAGTTCATTTCGATCGCTTTGAGTTGGCCTTTGGAATGGGACGAATGGAATTGCAGGCACGTTGGGATGACGGTGTTGCGGCTTTCTAGGAAAACGAGGGTCGCAGGAACCGCTCGCGGCCAAAGTCGGCGTCCCACGGGACTATCGAAAATCATCCGCAATCCAATTAGGCCAAGGAAACAAACATATCATCCCTTACTAGACTGATTGACGTTCTATCTACTGGTTGTCAACAGACTCGATCACGATGACGTTCCGATACCAAGATAGGAATGGAACTCGCCAGCCTGCAACTTGGGCTTTGATCTTAGAACCTTCGTGGAGTTTGCCGTAACGATCAGAGGAGTTCCAGCTCAAGAATGACCAACTATCATTCACAGTGAATACCTCCCCTTCCCGGCTCCAAACCAAGTAGTAACTCTGAGTCGAGTCGCCCGAACCTTTGACCACGCGTTCACGCCGATCGACCGTGAATTGCGCAGGCTTTAAAGACCATCGGTAGCACGAGATGTAAGTGATGAATGGCGAGAGGACAACCAGAACGATCAGCGACGTCTTAACAACCGCCGTGATCTTGGACCAAACCTTTTGTGCACGACTAGGTTTCGGCCTTGCGTTCATGGGTAGTGGAGCACTCGCTTTGGGCGGCAACGACGGTTGCAGAGGGGAAGCCGGCCTCGATTCTGGGGTGGTGGCCACTTCGTTTTTTCGTTTCGATTTCTTTCGATTCATAATTGGTAGGTGAATGCTAGGCTACGCGGAAGTCAACGCCTGGATTGGTTTCCTTGACTGCAGCGATAAATTGATGAAGCGGTTCCGACGCAAAGGCGTTGGGCGAGAGTGAGGCCAATATCCTTCCTGATAAGTCGACAAACTGAATCCAAGTTCTATAGCCATTCAAGGCAGCAACGAATCGCGTTTGAACGACAATTTCACGCAATGTCCCCTGTTTGATTTGAACTATTTTAAATGGAAATTCAATACGAGCATCGCCATTCTCGTAAACACGCAAACCGTATCGAGTCATCAGTCGCCGCAGTACATAGAGAACCCCAAGTGGAAAAACGGCTATTGGATAAAAGACAAGAAGAGCCGGCGTCTTCACGATCTCGCTGATCGGGATCATGGGAATCAGAAGTAGCGGAATAGAAAAGAGGGAAACCATCAGAAAGGATAGCCATATAGGCAGTCCCAAGGAACCTGGGTTTTTTGCTTCAAATTTCACGCGGGACATGGATGGCGGCTTGTCTTCGGCTCTTTGCGAAATGGGGGCTTTGGGAACACGAATTGTCTAGATTCATGTCATCTAGATTCAGGTATGCTCCCAAGTAGATTTCCTTTCACAAAAATCTTGGAATAGCCGAATTCCATCGCTTAGGCTATCCGCCTAGGGCCGCTTCAACGACACACCGCAGTGCTGAAATTCCTTGGGTAATTTAGAAAAGTCCCATGCGTTACCGGAGACACGAAGCGTCTCCAAATCGATACCCATCGCGGAGTCCATGGACATACCGAAGAGGCCAGCCCATTGCTTCCAGTCGGTCACGATGCGAGGATTCGTTTTCGATTTATTTCTAAAGTCAGACGTGCCGAAAAAATCCATGGATCCTCGATAGAGCGACCGATCCATGTTTAACTGAACAGTTCGCCCAAGGTAGTCAAGCATCTTGTCATCGTCCAATAGCAGGGATTGCCTCTGTGCAATCGAGGTTACCTCGATCTGACGCGTGCAATCCAAAACCGAGTTGCGAAAATCGAGCTGTAGCACGTCAGTTGCTGGCCCTCGGTGCACCATGCGCAAAGCCCTTTCTCCGACGAACGTGCAATGGTCCAACATGGCATAGGGTTGTAAAGCGGTCGGATTAGCATTGCGTTCGTTGCTGATCAATTCCAAGCACCCCCGAGCGATGATTGAGCACTGGACCATTTTTAGTTGAAGCTTGGAAAACGAGCCGGCTACCGCGAACCCTTGCTCGGCGACCAAGTTGCAATTCACTGCACGAATCTCTTTGCCATTGGTCAGAACACAGGCGGAAGTTCCTTGGCTGGTAAGGGTGCACTCATTTAAGATTAGCTTTCCATTCCCTTCAATACTTATGAGAGATTGCACAGGACTCTCTATTGCTCCTGATCGCTCCGAGTACAACTTTAAACCGCTTATCGTCAAGTCGGTATCGGTCGAAAGAAAGGGTTCCTTCATCTTAGCCGGTATCGGTTTCGCCTTAAGCAAAACCTGTCCTGGATTCACTGCAATGATTTGCAACGCTTTCTCGCGAATGCGAATCGACTCGCACTCCAATTCTCCCGTTCCAAAAACCATGATTGTTGAATCGTTCGCCGCGAGTTCAACGGCCTGCGCGAGCGAGTTGACTCGTTCCGATCGCCCTTTGACCAAAAAGGAAATCGGCTCTTGGTGGGGTGCCGTCGAAATTCCCAACGCCCCATTCTTTTCGGACGGCTGATTGCTTATGGATTCCTGAGGAAGTCGCTGAGGGCGAAACAGAACGATCAAAAGTGCGATCGTCGCGATCAACGCAACACAACTAGCCAACGCGGCGGTCCACACCAACGGCTTATACCCTGTGGTTTGAGTCGTCGATTTCATCGTCAGCAATGCCAGCAACTGCTCTGCAGATTCAAACCGGTCGTCGCGGTCCTTCTTCAGCAAACGGTCGATAGCCGCAACCCAGACGGGATTGAGATCGCTTCGAATTGTCGCAAGCGGTTTTGGCGATTCATTTCGAATGCGATCCATGACCACGTATGGATCGTCGTCGTCGAACGGTGACCGTCCGGCGGCTGCGCAGTACAAGAGGCTACCCAAACTGAAAAGGTCGCTCCGATGATCAAGAGTTTCGCCTCGTGTTTGCTCCGGCGACATATAAGTCGGCGTGCCCGTCAATTCTCCAGCGGCAGTCAGTTTGCTGGCTCCCAGGCGTTGCGCTAGACCAAAATCTGCGATTCGTGCAATCTGAGTATCTTTCTCTAAGAGAATATTCTCAGGCTTCAAATCGCGATGGATCAAACCACATTGATGTGCCGCTACCAAGCCTCGCGTCAATTGAATGGATAGATCTTCCAGTTTCTGCCCCTCAAGAGGACCGCTTCGATCGATCAACTGCTGCAGCGTCTCACCCCGCACGTATTGAAGAACGATGTAGGGTACGATCCCTGTCGGATGAACAGAATGGATCGACACAATATTCTCATGTTGCACCTGCGCTGCCGCTTGAGCTTCCCCTAGAAGTCGTTCGCGGGAAGACGAGTTCTTGCTCCACCGCTCCGACAGGAATTTGACTGCAACGGGCCTACTCAAATGCTTGTCAAATGCTTCGTAAACAACCCCCATGCCACCTTGTCCAAGCTTGCGCACCAGTACAATGCTTTCGGACTCGAATGGAATATGGGTGTTTTCATGCTGCTCCTGTTTCCAGCCTGGATTGTCCATCCAGTGCTTCATGGCCTCGACAAGTGCGGGTAATGGTGTGTCAGCTGAAGAACATGCTGACGGCATCTTGCGAGACGCATCCGGAGAAGCCAAAAGCCGATCGAGCTCAAGTCGATAAGCAGGAATCCGATTCAGTAATTCCTCGAGCTTTGCTTCTTGATCAACCGTTAATTTGCCATCTGCCGCGGCCGCGAGCAAGCTAACGTGCTCAGGAGGGATCGCTCCTCGTTCTGAGGATGAACTCATGTTGGCCTCAAAGCACTAAGCGGATTCCACATCGAGCCGTTTCGTTTCTTCGCGAAGCCGTGCCAGGACACGAGACTTGGCGATATAGATGGCACCGACGCTCATTCCAAGTTCGCCAGCAACAGCGACTGCTTCTGCGTTTTCAACAGCGGTCCTCCAAAATGCAGACCAAGTTGCGGGCCGAAACTCCGGTTTGATATTTTCGGCTGCAACATGAAACAAGCGTTGCTGGTACTCGGTTTCCCAAGCATCCGACTCCTCGCGTGCTGGCTGCTGCGAAAGCAATTCGGCCACAGCACTCTCACCCGATCCAGTAATGCCGTTATGATTCTTTGCTGCTCGTTTACGAAGCAAATTTCGAGCGATCGTTAGAAGCCATCCTCGAAACGTGCCACGTTCTGGCTGGTATTCAAAGGACTGGATGTGGGTCACGACCTGCCGCAAGACATCTTGTGCTACATCCGCAGCATCGGAGTCTTGCAAACCTGCCTTCATCGAATAGCTGTGCAGCAGCGGCAAGTAGATTGAAATAAACTCGGACCAAGCAAGCGAGTTCTCCTTGTCTCGAATTTCTAAGAGCAAACTCGCTCGTGTTGCATTGGCTGGCATGAGAATGGATAAATAGCGGATCGAATCCCAACGACATGGCGAAGTATAACACGCAGGGCTCAAGATTTCATCGTTTTGCGGCGTTCCCGTAGAGGCTCTGCCGTTTGTCCATATCCCATATTTGAATCTTCCAGCAGAGCTTCTAATTCCAAGGAATCTCGGGCGGGGTCAGGCACCATCCGTTCGGCACTCGACCGGGACGTCTGGAATTTCGAGATTTATTGAAAGGTCGAGCCTGGTTAGCGATACCTGAGATTATCCAGCTGGAACGAACTGATTTTGGCTCAATCATGAAACCTGATATGGGTGGACGAATACAAATGATCGATAAATACGTAGGCTTTCGCATTTGGGATAACGGTCGATTGGCCTTTCTCGTATGTATCTTTGGCATGGCTGCATGCGATGTTTCCTTTGCACGTGACCAACCCGACGAACGAGCCAACGCGGCGGAAACGTTACGGCTGCAAATTCACAAGTTAGCGATGGCGATCACTGCACCCGAATATGTTGGACGCGATGCGGAAAAGGATTTGGAACTACTAACTCAGTTCCCGGCGATTCGGAAATTGTGTGACGAATCCGAAAATGAGTACGCCAAAGAAATTGCCTCCCAGGTCCAGCCGTATCGGAATCTCGTGGGCACGATTGGCTATGCACGCGAACGCATTGCCAAGTTCGAGCAGGCCATCCAAGCGTATGCCGCACTGGCAGCTATCCGGGAGGACGCCGACGCCATTCTCAAATCAGCCAATCGATCTGTTGAAAATCAAGCGCCTGCATACTTTAAGCCAGGAAACGACATCGATCGACGAACAACTTCCATGACGTTAAGGTTGAAAGTTCTCGCGTCCTTGATGCCGGACTCTAAAGAACTCAAAGAAGGAAAAGAATTAGCCAGATCGACTACCGACCAAGTGCGCAAGATCCAAATGAAGCTCTTGGAAGGGATTCTCGAACAGAACGAACTTCCATCCGATGATTACAACCAAGCAGATCGCAAGGAACTGCTGAAGTTGGTGGAAGAAACATGGTTAAAGCAGTCCCCTAGAGACAAGCCCATCCGTGTTGGCCTCATCGGCAGCGATTGGGTTCGAACCTATGCATGGGAAGTCCAAAACCGTTCCGTCTATAGAATCGATCGAAGCCGCATACAAGGCTATGTCGTCATGCCAAACGATACGAAAACGGTGGTCGTTCGACATATCCAATTGCAGCGTGACCATACGAACCAAGACAAGTTAACGGCATGGTCAATCAGTGATCCGAAATCAGCCGTGGAACCCATGGAAATGGTACTCAAGAGCAAACTAAAATAAGCACGTCCTCGATGAACGAGCGAAAATCAAAATCCCGATGGCCGAACCACAAAGTATCAACCTACACACAGTTCACAAGGAACTATTCATGAAATCCGCAGACTACCGATTCCGTTCGTATCCTTGGGTTAGATTCATTGCGTGCGTATTGGCGATGATTGGCACCAGCGCCCTCTGGAGCCAAGAAAAGCGAGCCTCTCCCTACCCCAACACAAAAGAGGGCGCTAATGCACTCTTGCAAGAGTTCCTAAAACCGGGAGCGGATTTAGCGATGCTCACCAAGAAACTGCAACCGACCAATGAAGACTATCGTTCCGTGTTTAAAGAGGAGCTTGCCAAGAAACTGGCAGAAATGTACGAACAACCATGGAAAGAGGGGCTGATCGTCTTGTCTCCTAAGCCAGGCCAATCGGAAGTATTGCTCTATTCCGCTACATCGGAGGAGCTACAGAAGTGGGAAGGAAACGCAAAAGAGCAATTTCCTGGCGGCTATGAAAAAGTCGGGCCAAGCGTCGCAGATGGCTTCACCTTTTATCGGTTCAAGTTCGTTAGTCCGGGTGAAAAGATCGGGATGGCATTTGATGGACTAGTCTATGTGAATGGTCACTGGCGCATCTTCCCAAAGCCTTATCGAGCGTTGGAAAATACCAAATAAAGTAAACGCTCCGGACATCGCAGGACAATGAACTTCGAGATACGAATTGACCAGTGCGGAACGATGTCCGAAGCGGTCGCATTGGAAGCCATCGCGATGTTCGCAAAAGGTTGGGTGCGAAGCTCGATCGTCGCAGCCTCCCAAATCAACTTTACGGTAGAACGTACGGGCCAGCAATCTCTCCGCGTACTCGGCTCTATTTCTGATCAATCGAAGGAGGCAGGAAAGAAAAACTGCGACATCCGTGCATGGGTCGCAATCTATTGTGTCATTGCCGGCTTCTGGAGTTCGAATTGCGCTATTCAGTACATCGGTCCGTACGCTGAGTATATGCCCGGCCAAGGGAAGCCACTCCAAAACAATGCAAAAGCCACTGCAATTCAAAGACCTTTCGAAGACTTGCAACCCCTGAGCGCGAGAACGAAGCACGTTCCGTTCAAGACCTTGAACGCGATCCATCACTTGGTCGCCCAATATCCGAACGTCGAAACGTTGGTGCACTCCAACGACATACTTGGCTATGCACCGTCGCTTGAAACTATGCCTGCGAATGTTTGGATGCGACACAAGAGCGGCTTGCTCATTGACTTCGACCTATCGACCCCGCAGCCATGTCATCGCATCGGTGGAGTGAAATATACGGCAGAGCCTATTTTAAAGAATTGCCACCTACTCGACTCGGCCATGACAAAAGCGGCCACTTGGGGCGAGGCGTGGGTCCGCTACGATTCCTCGCTAGGTGGACCGCCCATCCATCTTCAGATCTTCGAAGACGAAATCGGTATCCTTGAAAGCAAAATCGTTCGCTTCTCAATCGAAGACACCGATACACTGAAACAGCTAACGCGAATTTCGTTTGGGACAAGGGCATCGACCCACTTGAGCGCTGTAGAAATGGTGAAGTTTGGGCATAACTATCTAGCGCAGAAGAAATTGCCCCAAGCAAGGAAATGCATGGAGCATGCAAAATTGCTTGGGGCATCTGACTATATCCAAGTTCCTAAAGCTTCGCGTAAACCACAAAGTACCTGCCCCGAAACGGTCACCCATTGCTTGACGCAATTGAAAGAAATCCTTTCGGAACGCGGAATGGAGATCGTCGACAAGATACAAGAGGAACGCGAACTGGAGTATAGGTTGACGAGCGACTACGGTCGTTACCCCTATTCGATTCCCGGCGTGAACTACGAGTCCGAGGTGCCCGTAGCACAGCTTGAGCAAGCAGGCTTTGCCGCCAACACGCTTGCAACTCTCCTTCATCGTACGGCAATAAACACGTTGGATGACACGCAAGGTCTATTTTGGTTCGAAGTCGAAGGGCACAAGATCTGGGGCAGTCATTCTACTAGCTGGTATTTCGTAGAAGGACTTCCGAACCAAGTCTTTGGCAAAGAGGGCATTTGATCAACGGTATCGAAGGGCTCGACGTTCCAGCGATGCTTGGACTACAGAAAGGTGATTCTCAGGTATCGGAGCCGCGTCCCGCACTAGTGGATTACTAAAGCGAGCGGCCCCTTGTTTTCGTTTGACCACCGACCAGGGCGAATACGTTTAGAGTAATTCCTTTTAGTCTGTTTCAAAATCGATAGGCGAACCGATTCGCACGCACTAGTCAATGGAATCGCCGAGCTCCAGACGAAGGCGTTTGAGAACGCGAGATTTCGCAAC
>CAIXME010000160.1 GCA_903920425.1 uncultured Pirellula sp.
AGCAACTTGATTCAAGTACTTCTTGGCTCGCAACATACCGCGTAGCGTTTCGCGGATGTCGATAATGTGGATCAGATTCTTTCGCCCATAGATGTACGGTTCCATCTTGGGGTTCCAGCGGCTCACTCGGTGTCCAAAGTGAGCGCCAGCTTCGATAAGTTTTTGTACTAGTTCGTTGGCCATAAAAACTCCTAATTCTGAGCGATCCAAAGCGATGCTGCGACGATTGGCGATCGGTCGGGCACAGGGTTTGGTCTGAAATTCGATCGCTTGGGCAATCGAATCCCTTGGAAAACCCTTCTGCTTGTGCAGGATTGCGGATTATTTAACGAGTTCAGGACTCCGGATTGAGTCCACTTTGGACACAAACGACCCGGAGGCGAGCTCGTTAGAACCGGAAAGAGTACCGGCAAAGGGTATTTGTCGTCAATCGAAAACTACAAAATTGATCATTCTTGGCCATGTTCTGAGTCGTGGGCTATGCTTGTTCCAGGTCGCTTGTTCCAACGCCATCTAAATCGCCATGCCACCACTGCCGAATTTCTGTAATGCCGAAGCTTACGAGCAGTTTCTCCAGTGCACGGAGAACATTGAATCCAATGACGGTCTTTTGGGCGGGGCGATAGCCATTTCTCGCCATTTTTTGGATAGCTCGCGATGCGAATCCGTCGCATGGAATCTCTCCAGCTATTCCGACCAAGTTCTGGAACGGGTTTCCGGGCGGTCCAACGATGCGAAATTGGCCCATTTGCACGACGTTCTCTTCGACGAAGCCGGCTTTGCAGGAAACACCGCAAACTACTATTCCATCGAAAACAGCTTGCTCCCAGTCGTTTTGGAGTCCCGAGTCGGAATCCCCATCACTCTGGCGTTGGTTTATAAGATTGTCGCTGAGGAGGTCGGGCTCCAAGTCGAAGGCATCAACAGCCCCGGACATTTTCTGGCGAGAGTTCGGCTCTCCGATTCCGATTCGATGCTGGTGGATCCATTTCAAGGTGGACGAATACTCACCGAGTCAGAAGCTCTCGAATTGGTCTCTGGTGTATCGCAGCACGATCCAGCCGATGCCAAGCAGCTTCTGCCGATGTGCACGCATCGACAGTGGCTCGCACGCATTCTCAACAACTTGCACGTGGTTTTGTTGAACGAGTCCCGATTCGATGATGTGTCTGCCATGCGAGAATTGCTGGTTGCGCTGCTCGAGACTTAAACGACGATTCTCACAACATCGAAGCAGCACAGAATCGACAGCTCTGCTCTCTGCACCACACTTGCTCGGTACTTGAGACGGTATAATGCCGCGGGGCTCAGAGCTGACGTGAGCCCATATTGGAATGCACGGTCGCAATCACTCTTGCTCAGACAGCCATGGACTCTCGCCCCAGTAAACTGGATCAAGCTATCGCTTACGTGATGAAGTCGACGCAAGCGGCCCACTCAAGTTCGCACCAATTTATGGACCAATTGCAAAGCGCATGTTCCAACTGGCGTTTGAAACAACCTTATCCGGCGAAGCGAACGGATGAGTCTGTGGGAGAATACGGTGAACGGGTCGCCGTCATCTATCTACAGCGAAAGGGTTTCTTTATCCTGGAGCAATCCTATCGCATCAAATCAGGTGAAATCGACATCATCGCAGTTTGGCGAAAACGAGTGGTTGTCTTTGTAGAAGTAAAGACATGGGCAGAACAGCGAGAGAACTCGGGCGGCCCGAGCGATGCGGTTGATGATCGCAAGCAAGAAAAGATCACACGGACCGCTTTGACTTACATGAAACGACATCGGCTTCTGGAGTCATCAGGACGAGCCGATGTGATAGAAGTGGTGCTCGGCTCAGATCCGAAGCACCCCTCCTTTCGCCATTTCGAAAATGCCTTTGAAGCCGTTGGTGAGTACCAAATGTTTTCGTAGACAATTGGACATCTTCGTTGGCTCACCAAACTACTATCAACCGACGACTATCAACCGACGGTCGCACTCGGCATCGAATCAAAACATTCCGCCATGTGCCCCCGCCTGATTCGGGGCGACGGATCCTCTGGAATTCACGTTGGCGTCCCCAGAGGAAGTGGCCGATCCCGACGGTGCTGCTCCGCTGGTTGATGCTCCGCCGAGTCCGCCGAGACCGCCAATTCCCTGCTGTTGTTGTAGTGATGTTTGGAACGAGGGAAGTATGCCACCAAAGCCTCCTTCGACTTTCGCAAGTTGACCGAGGAACACTTCCAACTCACGCTGTATTCGATGGTTGCACGTCACGATCAGAGATCCCCCGACGATCGTTGCGTTTGCCGTTCCCCCCTGGGAGATATCCTGATCGCGAAATACAAAACCAACGATGAGTTCTCTGAGATTTGTTGGCTCGTCCGTACGGTTACCCTTAAGCAAATGTCGAATATTGTAAATGTGCACCAGCACCTGACTGTCCAATTCGTCTTCGGAAATCACTTCGATCCGATCGGAGTACACGACGTAATGCAATTCATTTGCTTTGAGCGTTAGCTCTAGCAACTGCGCTGCCCGCATCTGTTCAATCTTGTCAGGGAACACGGCCTTCTGCGCAGACATGGGCGATAAATTATCGAACGTTTGCAGTTCGGATGCAACCTGCGGACTCATAAGGATAGGTAGGTCGGTAAGCGAGGAAACTTGCTGGAGAACGTGCGACGCAACATCCGCAGTGTCGAATGGAATGGACGCCGATTCGAGTATCGATTTGGCCTGAAGGATGCGTATGGATGCTTTTTCAGCTTTACGAGCCCAATCCTTACTGATGGTCGTTTCGATATTGGACCCTCTGGAAACTTCGTCGGGACCAAATGGGTCAGATGAATCTCCACCCATACTGGCCGCTCCAGCATCCGGCATAACAGCACCACTGCCACTACCCGATATGATCGCACCACC
>CAIXME010000161.1 GCA_903920425.1 uncultured Pirellula sp.
ATGAATGCAAGACTCTTCGCTTTCTACGCGGTTACAATCCGGCAACTACCGGGTTTCTAAAAACATCGCGAATCGAGCTTACGCATCTCAAGCAACCAAAAAAGAAATTTCGATTAACCAAATCGAAAAGTACAGTCCAGGTCGAAAAAGCTCTGTGAAAATTAGCGGAATGTTGCAGCACGTACTTTGTACCATTCCACCATCCTCTAATGACATTGGTGACGAGGTCATTCCATTTGATCCGAGTTACCCTAATTATCGCATTGTAAAACGGAGAAGAAGAGGCAGTTGGTCATTCCAGGTTCAAAGGGTTTCAACTCGCAAAAACCGAGTGGCTAAGACCTTTGATTATTCGCTTGGTTCGACTTCTGCACCGTTACGGGTCGAAAGCGGCATGAAAATACTGACACCGCTATAGGAATAAAAGGAGACAGAGCCGTCGACGCGAGCAAAATGCAATCCGCCAGGATGTAAGCTCCAGTAATGCTCTGCATCGCATTCATCGCGGCTGTTTCCGGGCCGTGGTGATTGCTCACGGGTGCAGACCGCGTACTTAGTCTTTGCCCTTTCCAGCACGCCGAGCGTATGATCGAGTGTTCCTGTCGATAGCCGATCGCCAACACCGCCATACCACCAACCAAGGTCGAAAAAGGGTGACGGCGGCCGTTCACCGAAGAGAAACGTATGCGACACGCCATCAAGCACATCACGAAACCTAGTTTTAGAACCCAGGTACAGAACGCCATCTTTTTCCAAGAAATCAGTGCCATTGCAACCTTGGTAAGACGTTAGTCCTACGCGGTAGGAATGGCGAATTGCATATTGGCTTTCGTAAACTCGCGAATCCTCTGCGCACGCAAACAACGCGATGGGCTTGGAAAAATTTGTGTGCACCTGAAATTCTGCACCGTTGCTGAACTCAGCGTCGCTTTGCATCGCCATCTGCTGCTGCTCGATGAATGGGAGCAATCGGCCCAACCACCCTTGATGCGGCGTTGATGATTTCACGGGATACGTGCCAGCAGGGAGCCACCGATAGGTGTCGTGATGATTGATGCATGCGAGTGCAATCTGACGCATCTTGGATGCACAATCCATGCGGCGAGCGGCACCGCGTGCGGCATCAACAGCTGGAAGTACCAATGCGGCGAGGATGGCAATAACTCCGATAGAAACCATCAGTTCCACCATCGTCACTCCCTTTCGTGTTCTCATCGGATTGGATTCCATGATTTCGACCTAAGTCTTCTTACGAGACTTCACCAACCACGCAAAAAGCAGCAGAAGGCCCCCTGTGACAGCAAACCCAGCGGCCCAGGCAGTCCCGTTGGATGAGGTATGCGGATCAATCGGCGACAACAACGACTCAGATAGACCGTAGGTCTCTAGTACGAAATACTTATGATCCGCACTTCGGGACGAATTCCACGTATAGTCCACACGCTCCGCTGCTACGCCATCAACAACAGTTTCAACGGACTTGATAAGCGGCACTTTATCAACATCATCATAGGTCAATTTGAAGAGCGTCGTTACACCGTTAAACCTAAGTTCCTGTTCGATACATCGGCACACGGAGGTATAGTCGAGCACAATGCGGGCACTGCGCACTGGTTCGCCTTCATGTGTCAGCTTGAGTTCCCACCGATCATCGCCAATCTCATGGCACTCAACGGTCTTCCATCCTTCAATCGTCGTGTCTTCCCTAAAGAGCCACAGCGGCTTGTGTGAAAAGGAAAATGCCCGCAGCATGTAATCCGGGCCTTCGATCTTCCCGCCCGATGCAGGATAGTATTCACTATCTCCCGGCGATAACCTTCGTGGAAGCCAAGTCGCGTTTGAGTCAGCCGATTGCTCTAGGCGAAAGTAGGCTCCCTCTCTCGCAACGGAAACAATCTTAGCATCGTCGAAATATTTATACTCGACTTGAACTTGGCCATAATTGGATCGAAACACTCCATCGACAATCCGATCTCCCTCGGCAGTCGTGCGAGTGTATTTCATCTCACAGTTATCGAATTGCTCAGCAATTTTTCGGAGCCCATCCGCATACAGCTTAGGCAAAGGATCAGCAAACACACGTGCCTGCGTCAATAATGCAGCAAAGACAAAGGCAATAACCTTTGGTTGATACGGCGGTCGATTTCGCATCAATTTTTCCTCAATCGGGCAAAAACATTGGAGGATCTTGCGGCATCATTGGTGCGCCATCCAAACCGATCTGCGGTGGAACCTGAGTTGGAGTTCGGTCGCTCTAGTATTCCATTTCATTGGAATGCGTCGCGTTGAGGTTACCAATTCAAACCGCACATGAGGCACTACAGGCATGAAAAAACCCTGGTTCATTCCGACTAGCAGAAAAAACCAGGGTTTCGTTCTAATGAGAGCGGAGGGATTCGAACCCTCGACCCAAGGATTAAAAGTCCTTTGCTCTACCGACTGAGCTACGCTCTCGACCGCCTTACAGCCACAAATTCGCTTCGCTGTTCTTGTTCAGATGCGAAATCGACCGCTAGATTCACTCCAGAGGCCGTACCGAAATTGTTGCTGCACGCTTAACATGATATTACCAAGGTCACCAAAATTTTGAAGGGGTTCGTCTACATGGATCATTTTCTCTCCCAAATCCCCCTGAATCCCATGCGGGCAATGATTTCCAAAGGGAAACTTTTTTCGAGCCCGGATTTTGCGTCGCTCGGCCGGCGATTTGTTTCCTATTTATTTACCAAGTTCGTCATCCTCTCCATCGCCGGGATGCTTCCTTTACCTGCTTTTGCAGGCGCATCCGCTAGCAGTTGGGTAGTCGTCGTGAATGGCAAATCCGTCAATTCCAGGACGATTGCCAATCATTACTGCCACGCACGCAACATCCCGATCCGGAATGCTATTGTCCTTCCGGATGTACCCGATTCAGACCAAATCCATATCGACCAGTTTCGCGAGTTCATCTTGCTGCCAGTCCTACAGCAAATTGAGACGCGTGGACTAACGGCCCATATTCAAGGCATCGCGTACTCGGTCGATTTCCCGACCGCCATCGATTTGCAATCAGAGATCGCTTCGATCGAGAACCGCTCCCCGTATCTCACGCCCGTCGGCTCGATCAATGGCATGACTTATCTGTTTCGGTTCGTTCTAGCGAAAAACCCGGCCTACATTGGATTTGAATCGAACCTGTTTGCCGCGAGACACCCCTCCAAACTGCTCACGCCTTTGATTGGCTCTC
>CAIXME010000162.1 GCA_903920425.1 uncultured Pirellula sp.
CCGTTCCAAAGTGATCGCGCAGTGACGCCAACTCCACTGCCAAAGAAGCAGGAGATTCGGAACCGGCGGGATCTGGGGTGGCGGAAGTGGACATGCCGTGTGGGGTTATCAAATCCCAAGCCCCAGTGCAATACGAACTATTGGATCGAGAATGCTAGCGGAGAGGTCTGGGAGTATTTTGATTGTCCTATTGAACCCACCGTGTTTCGGTATCTTTCATGAAGAGCGTCGAGTGCGGAGCCATACGCACCAGGTGCAAGGGGGTGCTCGTTTTGGTGGCAGATCCTATCTGTGTTGTGTGTGGCTGGTACGCACAATGAAGATATAGTTGAGAAATATCGGATTTGATGATCTCTCAACCTCGTTATTGTCTTGACGCGGTATTGGGATTTTGAGATCAGCAATTGCGGTTTGCCGAGATGCGATATTCGGCACTGAGAACTGGGATGGTTGAGTTCATGCAGGGATGGTTTGGATTATGAAATATCGTTTCGCAATGTCTTTGATCGTAATGTCAGGTGCCATCACCTTTTTGGGATGTGCATCCATGAAGGAGTCGGACACCGCTCGAACCGGTCTCGAGCAACTGCTGATCAGCAATGCAGTAGATCAGTCCCTTTCTAAAGTCGATTTCAGTCCTATCGCGGGTGCTAAAGTGCATCTCAAAACAGACTTTCTAGACTGTGTGGACAAAAATTACATTATCCTGACAACGCGATCCAAGCTTATGGCTAATCGTTGTACATTGATGGACAAAGCCGATGAAGCGGATGTGGTACTGGAGATCGCATCGGGAGGCGTTGGTACCGACCGCACGGATTTAACGGTTGGCTCGCCTGAGATTCCGCTCGGACTGATGGGCAGTATTCCGAAGGTCAATGTCTATGAGCGCAAGAAAGCGATGGGGACCGCCAAGTTGGTACTCGTGGCGACGGATACCAAAACGAAGCAACCGATCCTCAACTCTGGTTTTTCGTTGGCTCGAAGCGATCACCAGCACTGGACGATGATGGGCGCCGGTCCGGTTCTTTCTGGATCTGTTGCGGAGCAATTGAAAGAGCACACTGGTACCAGCGAAACCATCATTCAAATGCCTTCCACCCAAGGCAGTTCGACTGCCACGATGGCATCAAGAGGCGACGGGCCAACGATGAAGCGTTGATTGCGGTGCAGTGCCTGTGCAGTGCCGGCGCTCTTTGATGCGACGGTACTTTACTCCAGTACCGTGTTTAGTAGTCTCGCTGCACCGTATCGAACTACGTCATCGCAAGGTAGATCGGTTTCGATCGCTGTTCGCTCAATGACATAGCGTGCTTCCGGTTCGGAAAGACCATGGGTGTTGATCGCGATCGCCGCAACCTTTGCGGGAGCGAACGCACCCCCAGCGCATGCGACCATTTCGTACATCTTTACGACATCGCGCAGCGGAGGGATATTTGCCCAGCGAAAGTCTCTCAGATGGTGCATTTGCGCGCGATGGACGAGAATCATGTGGGTTGGCTGCGAGCCTCTCAACAGTGGTAGTGTCGCAGTAGAAGCCGGATTGAGCAGTGAGCCTTGTCCCTCGATAAAAACGATATCGCGATCTTGAGCCGACGCGATGACCTCTTGTTGCACCGCGCCCGCTGCAAAGTCGATTCGAACGGCATCCAACGCAATCCCATCGCCTGCGATCATGATTCCTGTTTGGCCCGTTGCCATGAATTTGGATCGCAGCTTTGCAAGTCTTGCCGCCCGGTCCATCGCGATGGCAGCAGACATCTTTCCGATCGACATATCGGTGCCAACGAACAGGACACGTTTGCAGTTGAGCAATCTCGCGTCACCGTTGGCGATAGCAATAGGATCGGGTTCTTTACGCATATCCCAAATCCATTGACCTGGCTTGAGCAGCGAACGAAAACGTTCGTCGTCGTTCAACCGCGTGTGCAAGCCATTGAGCACGTTCAGTCCGCCGGTCAAGGCCGCTCGGATATCATCAGACCAAGCGTCGGGGAATTTTCCTCCGCTTGGCGCAATACCGATAGCCAAGGTCTGCGGCGAGTACTTCAAGGCGGCTTCGGCGCTCGCAACGATAGGGATATCCCAATCCAGAGGAATACCGGTCAACTCTTTTAAGCATTGGCCCGCGTGATCCGAGTCAATCACAGCTGCGACGCGATCCGGGGCAAATCGAAGCAATGCAAGCCCCGTCTTGCCGCGGTGGGTGAGAAGTTCATGATGCATGAGGATGGCAAGTCGATCGGTCGCGCGGTAGCTAGGATGCGTTGGCATAGGCTACTCCATTTCCGGGTAAGTCATTGTTGATCAGATATCCGTCGTTCCATTGCGCACCGACGAACGGATCGTCGACGATATTGAGGTGGCTATCGAGGTCGATGTAGTCTACCAAAGATGCGAATTGATTGGCTGCGGTATTACCGAGTGCTGTGTTGGAGTAGCAACCGAGCATCACTTTGAGTCCGAACGTCTTTGCGGTATGGATCATGCGCAAGGCTTCGGTCATCCCACCGCACTTCATGAGTTTAATGTTGACGCCATCGATGACATCGGCGTAACGCACGATGTCTGCACTGACGCAGCAGGACTCATCGAGGATAATCGGGATCGGGGATTCCCTGTGGAGCAGACCGAGATGGGATTCGCCTCCTTGAACAAGCGGTTGTTCTACGTGATCGACATTTCGATCCGCAAGCCATTGGCACATGAGGATCGCGTCGTCTATGCTCCACCCGCCGTTGGCATCCACGCTGATTGATACTGTGTCAGGAATGACTTCCAAGATTGCCGCCATCATTTGTCGGTCTGCTTCGATTCCGTCGCGAGACCCAAGCTTGACTTTGACTGCACGCACTGTTCCCTGTGATTTCCATTGAGCCAATCTTTCTTGAGCCGCTTGTGGCGTCGCGATTCCGATCGTAACGGACGTTGCCGAATTCGATTTGCGATCTCCTCCGAGCATGCGCCAAACGGGATAGCGTGCCATCTTCCCAGCCCAATCGTGCATCGCGATATCGATGCCTGCACGCGCAGCAGAGCAGATGTTGGCTGCGATCAAGCGGCGTTCGGCTTCGATTCGTTGCCAGGGTGACAGGTCGGCGAGTAGGCTGACGCACCGCGTCAAGTCATTGCCGATCGAGGCATGCGACTGTTCGACTCCGAGGATCGAAAATTCGGCAGCTTCTCCTAGCCCCTCGACGCCTTCATCCTCGACACTGACGCACCAGTTGCTTGCGCCTGCATAGCTACCTCGGCTGATGGTAAGCGGCACCCGCTTTTGAACGCGAATCGTGTTGAACGACAATCTCAAGCTCGAACTCCAGAAAGAAGTTAGTTGGTAAAGGCGGCATCTGTTCTTGGTAGCCGGTCCGCATGGCAACGAATCAAGTTTGCAACGACTGCGCAACCATGCATGCGAACCACCTCAAGTATCCCAAATAAGCCATGGTTTTGCTATCCGCCTTAACAATATGCAGGCCTCGACTCGCGATCCACAGGGCTTTCTTTCTCATGGGTTGCCAATTGGACTTACCAATTGGACTTATCGGTGGGGCAACGGTGTTCGATCGATCCGCTTGGATTTACGTATCGCCAAAGTACTTTGCGGATTCGAACCAAATTGGGATGGCAAG
>CAIXME010000163.1 GCA_903920425.1 uncultured Pirellula sp.
ACTTTCGGGTCTTCACTGAAAACAGTAAGTTTGGTAATCGCAGGATTTTCAGACCTTAATGAAAAGACATCGTTTGCCTTCTACGGACAAAGGACAGAGACATGCTCAACAGACTATGCGTCTACCTCATCGGCGTACTTTGCCTTGGTCAAGTTGCGCTCGCTGAGGATCAACTTAAAGTGGGGGAGAACGCTCCCACCAGTATCGTAGCCGAATTCTTTACTGGCGAGTTCGGTCTTCGAGGCTCCGCTTGTCCGGTCTTGGCTCACCGAGACGCAGTGAAGGTAGCTGTTTTTGTAAAGACTCTAGACGATTCCGTGGTGCCGTTGATCGAGACGCTAGAGGGAATCGTTGCTGCCGATGAGAAGTTAAAGTGGTCCTTCGTTTTTGTGAGTCATGAAAATTCTCCAACTCCTTCGCAGGAGGAATGGGATACGCAAGTCGCCCAAATTAAGAAAGTTACTAACGAGAATAAGATTCATCATCTCTCCGTGGGCCTGATGCTCCGAATTCTTGACCCCAGTGGATCACGCGCCAAATCCAAATTGGGCTTTTTTGAAGATAGCGATGTAGTGGTGATGTTGATACGTCCCAATGCAAAGGGGCAACGCGGGGTAATTCATTTCGTGAGAAAACTCAAATCGACTGAGCTCCATTCGGAGTCGATCAAAGCCATCAAGGACGAGATCAACCAAGCGCTTGCTGCTAGCTCCAATTTGACGTGGACCAAGTAGGGCAAGTTAAGAACCTGCATTAGGGTTAAAGCTACGCCGTCGGGGCGCTCTTTGATTTAGGATCCAACACGGCGTTTCCACCGTACCTGTTCATGCTGGTTCGCCCGGCAGATCGCGGTTACGAATAGCTTGAACGACACCTCATGAAGCGTTCTTCTTTTGCGTTGGTGATAGTAGTCACGCTTTCTTTACCCGCTTTACTTGCTTCGCGGTTTTTGCTTTTCCCTTCTTGCTTTTCGAGCCAACTCGCAATGGCTCAAGCGTCCCATTCAATGGATACTCGGCTGCTCGTTTGGCCGTCTTTGCTTTGGATGTACTTGCTTTCCGGGAGTTGTAACGGCTGTTACATTAGAATCATGTCTTCGATTTGAAGGCGAAATATGAATTATCGCAATAAGATCCTTCGATGGCTTGACGGCCTTTCGTAGATCGTATTTCTAGAGTGCTCAGGCCACGCGTGCTATGATTTAATCTGCACCTTTCTTCATTATCTCAGTTGAGTTTAAGAACGATCGGTGTTCAGACGCAAATAGCAATGAAAGTGTAGGCTTGTTTCAAGTTGTTTTTTTGTCGACGAGCATAGCATGAATGACAGTACGCGAGCGATGGCTCCGGATGAAGATCCACGTAATCAATCCTATCGAGTTGCATTGACTAGCGGTGAAAAGATCGGTCATTATCGACTTTTGCAACCGCTCGGCGGCGGCGGCCAAGGGGAAGTTTGGCTGGCAGAGCAGCAGTCACCAATCCGGCGAAAGGTTGCCATTAAAGTTCTAAGGCAACGCGATTTGAAGCCTGCTATGATCGCCCGTTTCGAAGTAGAACGGCAAGCCCTTGCGATGATGGATCATCCACACATTGCAAAAATTTACGACGTCGGTGTTGACTCTCGTATTGGGCCTTACTTCGCCATGGAGTTTTGCCATGGACGTTCCATCACTAAGTTCTGCGACGAGCGAAAACTATCGATTCGGAAACGACTTGAATTGTTCCAGCAGGTTTGCCAAGCAGTTCAGCATGCGCACCAGAAAGGCATCATTCATCGCGATATCAAACCGTCCAATGTGATTGTTGTCGAAAGCGACACAGAACCCGACGTTAAAGTCATTGACTTTGGCTTGGCTAAAGCCATGGAGAGTCAGATGCGACTCACCGACAAGTCGCTCTTCACCGAGATCGGTCAACTCATCGGGACTTACAAATACATGAGCCCCGAGCAAGCGGCAGCGAATCCAATCGACGTTGATACGCGGACCGACATCTATTCCTTGGGCGTGCTGCTCTACGAATTGTTGACCGGAACGACGCCTGTTGACGATCGCAGTTTGGTTGGAAAGGCGATCGTCGACGTTGTTCGAATGATTCGCGAACAAGATCCGCAGATTCCGAGCCAACGCATCAGTGATTCGCAGGATTCGATAACGAGCATATCCAATAGTCGACAATCCGACCCAAAGAAACTACCGAACTCAATCCAAGGCGATTTGGATTGGATTGTAATGAAGTCAATTGAGAAAGATCGCTCGCGGCGCTACGCAACCCCCAATCATTTAGCGGAAGACATCCAGCGGCACCTGAAGGGTGAACCCGTTAACGCCGCCCCACCCTCCAAGATGTATCGAGTTCGAAAAGTGCTATGGCGCAATCGAATGCCAGCCGCATTGGCGAGTTTGTTTTTGATCTGCTTGCTAAGCGGTATCGTCGGCACTTCGATCGGTTTCTACAACAGCTTTCATGCAGCCAAATTGTCGGAAAGCCGACTAGTCGAAGTCACGAACGCCAAGGAAGCTGAGGAGCAACAACGATTGGAGGCTGAGAAACAGAGAGCCGTTGCGATGGAGCAGGAGCGGCGAGCCAACGACAAGCTGGAGCTATCAGAGCGGGTCTTAGAGTTCTTGCTTATGGACCTTTTGGTTCAAGCGAGTCCAGATCAGCAAGGCAAAAGTGGCCACAAAGCAGACCCAAATCTAACGGTTCGCGAGGCTGTTAAGCGAGCATCGGAATCGATCGATTCACGATTCGACGATCGTCCGATCATTCAAGCTCGAATTCGTGAGGTGATCGGCGAAACGCAGCGTAAGCTTGGTGAATACGAAAGTTCGCTTGAGCAACTTGAGCAAGCGGTGAAGTTGTTCGCGGATCATGTTGGCGAAACCGATATACAACATGTCGAGTGCTTGCGTCGTCTAGCGCTCGTCAACGGTGATTTCGGCAGGATCGAAAAATGTCAAGAGCTTTTGGAAAAGGTTCTCGCGTTGTCTCCTGCTGGGCCAGACGATCCGTTTACCCTGACGACGTTAGGCGATTTGGCCATCGTTTATGCAATGCGTGGCGAATTCAAGAAAGCAAGTGACTTGGAAGAGAAGACCCTCGCTAGGAAAAAAACGCACCTTGGACTGGATCACGATGAAACACTGATCGCGATGAACAACCTAGCTGTTTCTTATGGAATTCAGTTCAACTACGCCAGATCGATCGAGTTGTTAGAGGAGGTTGCCGAGAGACAAGCGGCTCGACCGAACGGGGAGGAAGCCTCAAACACTCTTTCGACACGGCGAAACCTAGCCACCGGCTATCGCGAAATCGGTCGCATTGATGACGCGTTGGACCTGCTCCAACGTACACTTGAAACGCAGCGCAGGGTATCCGGCAATGATAGTATCGACGTGGCCATTTCGTTGAGCCGATTGGGTGCCATCTATTTAGTCAAGAAGGAATACACTGTAGCTCAAAAAGCCTACGAGGATTCCCTGCAGATGCTGTCGAAACACATACCGCCAACGCATCCTGAAGTTCTATTGAATCGAGCGGCGCTGGCCATGATTGAAAGCGAGCAGGGCAAGACAGACAATGCGATCGAACTGTTGCAACCCATTTACGATGCACAGCGAGAATCTCTCGGTCAGTCGCATCCGCATACGTTGGCCAGTCACCGCAATCTTGCGGCTCTTTACTATAAGAAGGGGGACTACAGCGAGTCGATAAAGCGATTCCAAAAAGCGATCGAACTGATGAATGGTCCAAAACATGACAATTGGAACCTTTACCACGCTACAGCACGTTTAGGGCGTGCGCTTCTGGCAAACGAGCAAGTTGAATCCGCACGATCGCAATTGACTAAAGGCTACGAGGGTCTTGTATCGCGAAAATCGACGATCCCGTTTAGCCACCGAATGATTATCGACGAAACGATCGCCGATTTGATACAGCTTTATACGACGCTAAACGAGCCTGAAGAAGTCACAAGGTGGCAAAAAATGCGTTTAGCTGGCCAATAGAAATCGCAAAGAAGTTATTCTCCGGTACGATCTGCGTCTGGCTCCCGCAACATCAAGGTACTGATCTTTTCATTGCAGCCATGTTCTTGCGTCGAATCTGACTCGCTCGTTTCGCAAAGTCGGTGCTGGGCAAAAGGTGGCATTTTTTGGTTGTATTGCATCATTCAAATGTTCGCCAGGCGTCTTGCCCACCGACCCTTTTCATCTTCAGCCGGATGGGGCCAAACAATGCGATGAGGGAAATCGGTGGCGGTCGCAGTGACGAGTTTCGGCGACTCTCCTACGTGTATAATGCATCTTCATTCAAGATCATAAATCCCGGAACGTGCATTATGAAATCGTTGTCGTACATGGCTAGGTCGTTGTTAACACTCGCATTGACTATCGTCACGGTCAGTCATGCCAAGTTACAGGCACAAGAACCATCGAACGATATTGCTGCGAAGCTAGCTGAAATCTGTCGCAAACATGATGTTCCGGCATTGTCCGTTGCAGTCGTAAATGCAAAGGAATTAGTGGCGGCCGATTGCTTTGGAGTTCGCAAGCGTGGAACTGCCGACAAAGTAGAACTTTCAGACAGGTTTCCGATAGGTTCGAACACCAAGTCCATGGCAGCCGTTTTGGCTGCCGCGCTAGTAGAGGCTGGTAAAATAGAATGGACAACCACTATTGGTGAAGTCTGGCCTAAGGCCTCAGACAAAGATATTCACCCAAAACTCCGCAATGTCACGTTAGATCAATTGCTGTCCCATCAAGGTGGGCTTGAGGCCAACATCGCAGATATCTCAACGGATGCCTGGACAAATCACTTCAAAGAGAAGCAATCGCCGACTTTGGAACGCAAAGGGATGCTCAAGTATGCGTTGTCCAAAGCACCTTCGAATCCCATCGGTACGTTCCTATACTCGAACCTAGGTTATGCAATCGTTTCGGCGATGCTCGAAAGTCGTACGGGAGAATCGTATGAGTCACTGATGAAAAAGCATGTGCTCGATCCCTTGGAAATGAGATCTGCTGATTTTCGTTCGATGCAGTCCGCGAAGCAATTGAAACCGCCATACTTGTGGGGACACCAAGCTGCCAACGGTTCTCCTGTTGACCCGCAAACGATGGGTGCGGAGAACCCAACCGTATATGCCGCCGCCGGAACCGTCCATGTGTCGATCGAAGACTATGCCAAGTACGCTCGCTGGCAACTGGTAGGCAAGCCTGAACCTGTGCTTCGAACTCAGGATGCTTTTGATCATCTTCGCAAACCACAAGTTGACTCCGACATCCCTGGTACAAAGTACGGATGTGGCTGGATTTGTGTGAACACACCTATGGGCCCAGCTCTGAATCACGCGGGCTCCAATACAAACTGCTTTGCTTTGATTTGGATCATTCCCGATGCGGACTTTGCTGTAGTCGCATGTACCAATTCGGGGCAATCTCAAGCATTCGCTGCATGTGACGAAATCATTACCGTCATGATAAGAAAGTTTGCGGCCAAAGGCCAATCCCATGCGAATCGACCACCCCCCCCGGCTCAAGAGGAGATCGACCCCAAGGGTCTCGTCGGTCGATATCAGCTCAAGCCCAATTTTGTGTTTGATGTGAATCTAAAGGACAAGCACCTTATGGTGGGAATAACAAACCAGCCGACTCAGGAAGTTTTCGCTGAATCGCCGACTGTTTGGGCTTACCGAGGTGTGAAAGCGAAACTTGAATTCCACATTGGCAAAGACGGGAAAGCGGAATCGCTGACGCTTCACCAAAATGGAATCAAGCAGAAAGCCAAACGACTCGCTAATTGAAAATCAATAACCGAGTGTCTATGGCCGAGCGTCTAGAGATGATGAATCATCTCCGTGATTTGCTTTGTGGCGATGCCGACGGGGCGATCGACCGGGATACCTGCGCAGGCTAGGATCGTGGAGAGCAGGTCGCCTTGATTGCCCTTTGTGTCTGGCAAGAAGCGTCCCGAATTGATCGTGCCCCCGCCTTTGCCGGCGATGATAAAGGGGAGGTTATTGCGAGAATGATTGTTACCGTCTTCGAGGCCGGAGCCCCACATCATGATGCAGTTGTCGAGCAAGGTACCTTCGCCTTCGCGGAGGCTGGCCATCTTCTTTACCATGTAGGCGAACTGGGCGATGTTGAACGCAGTGATCGCGGCGACTTTCGCGACCGGCTCGGGCTTGTTCTCATGATGGGTCTGTGAGTGATGCTCGTCATTGAACCCCAGTTCGGGATACGAAACGCCGTTAGGCGTAGAGCCGATGTACGTGCTGACGCGAGTAATGTCGGTTTGGAAAGCGAGCACGTTGAGGTCGCACATGACCTGCATGTATTCGCTACGTTTTTCGCCCACAGGAATCTTGATTTCAATCGGTGGGGAATCTGAGGCGTTGCGTTTGGACGAAGCCACTCCGTTCTTTTCAAGCGCGGCCTCCTTTTGGCGATACTCGATGGCGGCGATGCGACGCTCCACGGCACGTACGCTGTCGAGGTATTCATCCAGTTTGTGTTGGTCGGCTTGCGGGAGTTTCCGGCGTAAGTCTTTCGCGCCATCGAGCACCAGATCGAGCAACTGGCGATCGAGCGGGTCCACTTTCGCGAGCTGCCCAGGTTGATCGGTTTTTCCGAAGAGCCGGTTGAGTACGTTACGAGGATTCGTTTCGGCTGGGACAGGCTGCGTCGGCGAACGGAAACTGCAGTGCGTATAGTATCCTTCGTTCAATCCCTCCTGATTCTCCTTGTGTGTCTGCGGCATCGTGGCCAATTCAAGCGAGCGCAAGGAGGTGAAACCACCTACGAAGTTAGCCGCGATCTGGTCCGCGGAAATCGCAATGTTGATCTGGCTCCGCGTGTCCGCATCGGGCAGTTGGGCAGTGAGCCATGTCGAAAGCTCCAACGCGTGCGGCGCACCTTCGAAAGGCAAGATCGGTACGCCCGATATGCCCTTCATGAGCAAGCACTGGTCGAGCACGGGTTTGAGCGACTCTAAAGCTGGCGGCGGCGAAGTTAGGAAGCTCTCTGCATTCGCCGGCCAGAACTGATCCGGAATGACACCGTGCGGCATGTACATGAAGCCAAGGCGAACCGGTGGTGCGTTGGTCTTGCCTTTGCTTGTGTCGGCCCAGCCCATGGTTTCCAAAAGCGGTAGCGCTAGGGCAGCACCTAGCCCTTTCAAATGGGTGCGACGATCGATGCGAAATTTATTGACCATTGGACTTAGGGACCTCAAGTTCATGAATACGGCGATTAACGAACGGATAACTCGTGACGATCTCGGAAATCAAGTTCTGCATGCGATAGCCATCCTTCGCGATCGTAACCATCAATTGATCGACCACAATCTCATCGTAGCCTTCGAGCTGGCGGCACAGGGCATAGGCGAGCAGTTTCCGCGTTAGGTTCCTTGCCAGCTCGTCCTTTCGCTCGGCGATGATGGCTTTCAACTCGCGTGGAGAGGAAAATCGCTTTTCACCCGGTAACTCGCCAGCGGCGTCGATTGCGCCGCCCGTTTGGTCCTGATCTCTCCATCGCCCGATGGCATCGAAGTTCTCCAAACCAAACCCGATCGGGTCGAGAATCTTGTGGCAGTTCGCGCACACAGGGTTGGTTCGATGAAGCTCTGTTCGCATTCGCAATGTCAGATTTTCCACTGCTTGCTTGTCCTGCTTTTCCAATGGCGGGACGTTGGGCGGCGCTGGTGGTACGTGTTCCCCGAGCACTTGTTCAAGCACCCATACGCCGCGTTTCACAGGGCTGGTTCGATTCGGGAAGGAGGTCGTGGCGAGGATGCCGGGCATGCTGAGGATCCCGCCGCGATTCGTGTCCTCGAGCTGCACCTTGCGCATCTCGGGGCCTGTGATGGTGTTTTCCATACCGTAGAGTGCCGCGAGGGTGCCGTTGAGGTAAGTATAATCGCTTTCTACGAATTCGATCACGCTCCGATTTTCGCGAACGATACTGTCGAAGAACAGCCTCGCCTCGTCGACCATCGCAGCGCGCATCTCGGTGGTCATTTGCGGAAACATCTCGGTATCGAATGTCTTGCTCTCCAGCCCCATGAGGCCGAGCCACTGCGCGCCGAATCCATCGAACAATGCACGCGATCTTGTGTCGGCGAGCATCCGCTTTACCTGTGCTTGGAGCACCGACTGTTCCTGGAGTTTCCCCGCATCCGCGAGCGCGAATAGTTCGGCATCGGGCATCGTCGCCCATAGCAGATACGACAATCGCGAAGCGAGTTGATAGTCATCGAGTGGCACGATCGCATGATCCAACTCCGGTTCCTTTGCCGGTGTGATGAAGAGGAACTGAGGAGAAACAAGGATGGCCTTGAGCACCAAGCGCAGCGACGACTGGTAGTCGAGTTTGTTTGCTTGCGCCAGATCGAAGACCAGCAACAACCGTTCCAACTCCGCTTCCGATGCGGGCCGACGATAGGCGCTTCTGGCCAGTTGGCTTGCGACAGATTTCGCTGCCGCCCGAAGGTCGCTGCCTGATGAAGGCGTGTCTCCAAAGAGCCGCTTTTGCATCTCCGTTGGCGGCTCATCTTTCGGTGCCAAAACCCGATTAAGAACCTCATTGGCGATGGATAGGTATTGCTCCGACTGAAGCGGCGACAATGTATTCAGATACCCCTCGCCGAACACCTCCTCCGGCAACTCGGCCGCGATCGCTGGGTCCACTCCGAAGAGATCTCTAAGGGTGTTTCCATATTCCATCTTGGTCAATCGACGGATTACAAACGCGCCTGGGTCCTTTGGGCTAAGGAATTTGATCGTCTGCATCCATTCCACGAACATCTGCCGCTCCTCATCGGTCGGTTGCTTTTTCGCATCGTCCGGAGGCATGTCATGTGCTTTGATGTTGGCTAGTGCTTGCTTCCATGACTTGGCCGAAGAGGAAGCTCCTGGAGCCGCCAGCGTCGGGGCAAAGTTGATGCCCCCCTCCATTCTGTAGATGCCGTGACAATCCGTGCAGTAGTTCTTGAAGAAGGGGGTGACACGATCCTCGAAGACCTTCTTTGTCTGTGCCTGCAACGCTGCGAAATCAGGCTCCTGGGCCGTTGCAGACACGGCCATTGCCAAGTCCAATGCAAAGCACAGGATGGCTAAGGCAAGAAAACCACAGCGCAACGTTCCAGGCATGTTGATACGAATTGAAATTTTAGACACTGCGATGTTTACGATGTCACCGCGCAAGCCGAAGTGGAAATCGCTTCCTGTGGAAGTTGGAATTGGATTCAAGGAAGAGGACCTTGGTTGGTTAAAGAGCAACGGCCTTGGAAGTCAGTGGGCCACGGCTAATGCGGATGATGAGGCGGGGATGGTTATCCGATTTTACTCACTTCGTGCAAACTTTCTCGGATTTGACTCTTAGAGAAAAATGACAGGGAGTGGGCAAGCGGAGTTTCGGCGGGGGGCCTCCATCATAGCAACTTGGCTTGCCTAAGTCATCCTGCTCTGTTCGCTGTAGAAACGGCAGGGCTCGTTCAGCCTACCTCTACGTTAGACGTCCCTCACAGTTCCCACCAAGGGAAAAGGAAATGTGATAGAAATTTTTTCCCCCCTTCTCCTCCTCGGGATCCTCGGGAGGAGAAG
>CAIXME010000164.1 GCA_903920425.1 uncultured Pirellula sp.
ACGCTCCGGCAAGCCACAGGGCCAAGTACCATGTCGGGTGATTCAGGCAGATATCGTACCTGGACTTCTTCGCCCATTTTCGGTGTCTGCTCAAACTGCATAAACCCAAGTGCTTGACGATGCTCCGTCCCACTTAATTCCTTAAAGAGCACTGTAATTGTATTGGGTAGGACGCTTGGTGGAGGCGGATCCAAAGCGACAACTACAGCAGGCACTTCGGGTGCCGCGTTCCATCGCAGTTGCAATTGAATCGCCCGCCAAGCCAACACTCCAAGGGACACGAACAGCGCAAGATGGATGAAACCGGTAGCGGCGGAACTGCGAAGGGGTTTGGAAATTGGGAGCGAAGCGACGGGAATCTCGCGTACCTCGGATAGTCGCTGCTGTTCCTTGGTCCAAGTACCGTGGCCATCTCGAGGCGAATGCGAAGGGTCACAAAGATGTACGGTCGCGACTAATCCATCGCTCAGCGTTAGCCCAAGCCCATGCCCCGTAATCCAAATCGTTCCATGGTGAAGTAATGCGCGACTTCGCGATGCTTGGTCACCCTCGACAAATTCAGATCGTTTGATTTCTGGATCGATGCTGCACCAGAGCGTTTCTTTTCGTGGCACTTTGAATAAGCCGACAATCTCGTAAGCCCGCTTCCCAATCACAGGGAGGGAGCCAAACCGCAGCCTCTCATCGGAAACATCGATACGGCAAAGCGTCTGAGGGTTGTCTTGCGAGAATACCAATTCCGTCTTCAAACCAGTCAAGGAAATCCCACCCATTCTGCTGGTTGCAAATCCATCCACATCGATGTGTTGGTCTCTCAACTCGTTCAGCACCTGCTGGTATTCCGTCCCGAGAACCAGCGGGCCCATTCCAACCCCCAGTTGAACCGACCAAAATTCATCACTCTTCATTTGCGCCGCTCAAAAACCTTTGGTCCGCCCGGAGAAATCGATCGTCATCGCTTCATAGCACCTATTCTGATCGCATTTTACAACGCGAATGAAGACAACTGAGAACGAAGTCAAGCTTTTCTCGATGAAAGCAAAGGAACGACCGACGGCGTTGCATCTCGACGAATCTAAACCGCTTACCATCCGGGCAAGTGATGCGAATCAAGGCCCGACGCTGATGCGAGCTCGCATTATTTGGCCCTGCCGTTCCTATGTGGGTTGCACTCGATGGAGGCATTAAAAACTTTGGTATAGCTAACTTTTCGGGGTTTTCGGCAATGTCTGTAAGTTCTCCTGGTCAGCTGGTGTCTAATCATTGAGCGAACTCAATCTGCTAAAATCCCTGGCGATTTGAGGGCGTTTTAATTCCTATTCAGTTCAATCGTCTCAAAAGTGGACTCAGAAAAAAATTGAGCGGGACTATTGAAAAGAATCTCGAAGAGAACCTCCTCGAAAGGTTGAAGAATCGGGATGCCTGTGCTTTTCAGGAGTTGATTGACTTGCACGACCATTCGTTACGCACCATGGTGGGAAGACTGATGGCCTTTGACTTGGAGATGGAGGATGTAATTCAAAATACATGGATGCAAGTATGGAAACACTTACCTTCGTTTCGAAATCAATGCTCTATCAAAACGTGGATCACTCGAATTGCAATAACGCAGTCACGCAATCAGCAACGCTCGGTGCGCCGTTGGGTGCGGCGTCTGCAGGACCGATGGAATTTAGACAGCCAAGCCGGAATCGATAGTGTACGACCGGAGAACCAAGAAGATCCAAGGTGGGACGCGATCCATGAAGCCATGCAAAGACTCCACTACCGGGATCGAGAAATCTTGGTCCTCGTATTTCTGCAAGGCAATACGATTCAAGAGCTTGCCGACGCTTTGGATGAAAAGAAAAACACGCTGGAAGTGCGATTGCACCGTGCCAAAAAACACTTGAAAAAGATCATCGAAGAGCGGAAGCCACACGCATGAAAACTTCTCGATCAAACGAAAATCTTCCATCCACGACGACCGACGAAGCGTTGGTGCAGGCGATTCAGCACTGGGGCGAGCGAGACCAGGCATGTGCAACCACCAGCGCCTCGGTTATTCAGCGCAGTGTCGCGGACCAAATCCGCAGGACACGACAAATCACCCTCGTGGCAAGCACGGTCCTATTGTCGGCCATTCTTTCGACCGCATGGATGGCACAGAGTGGCCGCAAAGCAAACTCGCCTACCAACGTCGCGATGACACCAGAAAGCGTTGCTCCCGCACCAGAGCGATTATTGGAATCAATTTCGGAGCGAGTGGAACAGATCGAATCGCAAATGAAGGAATGGGATGCGCAAAGGGAACAGGAAAAAAACATCGCACGCGAAAGAGAAGAGCTCCATGCGAGTTTGCTCCAATACAAACGCATCGCGATCCGAAACCGAATCGCAATGCAGGAGGCACCTTAGAAATGGCTTTCGAACGGGCAGTAGTACGTGCACTCCGTGGACTCGGGTGTAGCAAATAGTCATGGAGTCGTTATCCATCACGATTCCATGAATCAACCTGCTGAGAATCAGCGGGGCGTAATCAACTTTTAAATCGTTATCAAGACTTTGTAATTGGAACAGGTAAAAAAATGGCGAACACACTATCGGCAGCCTTCAACAAACATCGCATCATCCCGTTCACAGGGCTGGCGATCTTTCTGTTCGGAATGACACTCCCTCCAAAAAGTACGTTGGGCCAATCGGGTAGCCATAAGGCAGAAAACATCTTTGAATCCATCCTCATATCGGATGATCGTATTGCTGATCTCAGTGCGATTGCGTGGTCTGCCATGTGGGGAGAAGATCAACTAAAGCTGATGATCAAGATAAAGAAAGAATCGCTGAATATTCGGTTGAAGCATCTCGAAGTGAAATCCGATCTGCTGATGATACGAATGAAAAACAAGGAAAAAGAGATGGCGGAGGTGCTCGAACAGCTAGAGCCCACATCCAGGCAGGCGTCAGAACAGCTACTGATCGCTGCATACATTGAGTTTCAAAAAATCAGTTGGGATTTGGCTTCCGAGTCGGAGCTGCTGAAAGAAGCCAAGGAAAATAGCAAACAGATTTCCGAAACGGCTCATCTTGAAAGTCAAATTGCTGCAATGGAGTTAGACGGTATGCGACAAGAGATTGATGCCGCTGTTTCGAGCCTGGAAAAGGCGGAAGAATTAGTAAAAGGAGGGGCCGTGAGTACGACAGAGGCGAAGAGAGCCAGAGAGAAAGTGGCTCATTTAAAGCACGCGTTCGAGGTGCAACAACTTCGTCTAATGCTGGCGGATCGTAAGGAATCCGCAATCGGAGAATCACAGATTGCGGAGGTACAATCACAAGTTCGAAAACTAACGGCCAGAAAACAGCAAATCGAGCGAGATATAGCCGATCACACAGTCGCATTGAAGCAGATCGCGCAGCGCGAGCGACTCCAGTCTCGTCTGGCTCAATACGAAGAATCGCTAGCAACGCTTGCAAGTTTGAAGGAGGATTTGCAAAGCAAAATGGACGAGGTAAACGCCCTGATCAGTGCGCTCGATGCCATTGAAATCAAGGAAAAAGGGGAATAGCCCCGTCCTCGTCCACCGATGATTCTCATATAGACAGATTTTGCTTTTGGTCCCGTGCTTTTACACAGATGCCATCATAAACAGCATCTCGCGGCAAATCTGGCGTGATCGCTCGTCGTACAGATTTGCCTCTTGGTCGGTGTCGTCTGCAATCTTGGGGTCTTCGTATCGAATCGGCATTCGCAAATCGCATCCCATGACCAAAGGGCATGCGTCGTCCGCTTGCGAGCAAGTCATGATCGCACAATATCCAACCGTAGGATTGGGCGGTGCATCGTAGACTTTGGAGAAACAAACTTGGGCCCTTGCGTCGTCGCTCGTTCTTACTTCGTAACGAGGATTCTTGGCGTCAGCCTCGGCCGTCGTAATCTTTAGTCCGGTTCGCTGCATGGCCGCTACAGCTCGGGGATTGAACGCTGTCGCTTCTGTTCCACCTGAAAATGTCTCCACATGGCTGATCCCATAGTAATCAGCAGCCACTTGAGCCCAGATTTGCGAAAGATGACTACGGCGGGAGTTGTGCGTGCAAATAAAGGTCAGTCTGGCCGGCACGGACTTGTCCGAACATTCTCGCACGTACTGTGCGACCTTGATCAAGTCCGACTTTCGGTCCGCTGGAATCGTAGAAAATTCCGCAGCCCGTTCAGTAATGTATTGTTTTAGGCCTGGAAAAAACAATGTTCCAGACTCACTCTTGGAAGACGTACTCATCTTGTTTCCTTAGACAGATTGTAAAAATAGGATGATTCAATAATGCGTGGATTCGATTGGAGGGCCCAGATGTTGATCAACAATCTTGAGCCTAGAAATGTTTCGTGATTGTGAGCTACTCGCTTGGAGCATGCGTCGCGTTGAAGCGTGTGATCTATAAATTCGTTATCGATAGAGCCGTATTCCGTAAAAGGTGCTCTATGCCATTTTTCCCGACCGGTGGATCCATTTGCCATGGAATGAGGAACGTCCGATGCGATTGCACATCTAGGACTTCACGAATGTAGGGTCGCTCGTGTTGTTGACGTGCAAGCAACAGCGGATCGCGGATGGTTAGAGGCGATAAACATTGATTGATGATCCACGCGTACGGCTCGATCTCTGCTCGTCGCAGGTCTCGCTGCAACGATGCAGCTTCATGCACTGGAGTCGCTTCGGGCAAGGTAACAATCAACACTCGCGTGAAATCCGGGTCCCGCAACCTTGGCAACAGTTGCTCCACAGCTTCTGGCATTTGGTTGGTTTGTCGTGTAACTTCGCGATGGTACGCTAACGCGGAATCGAGCAGTAACACGGTGTGTCCTGTGGGTGCTGTATCGAGCACGACAAATCCGTCGCTGCCCTGAGCCACCGCATCTGCGAATGCTCGAAAAACGGCAATCTCTTCGGTACACGGGGAACGCAGGTCTTCTTCCAGGAGCAACCTACCTTGATCGTCGAGTCCTCCACCCGCGTTCCGCATGACTTCGGACGAGTACTTAGCGGTCTCAACAGCAGGATCGATTCGGCTCACAGAGAGCGTTTCCAAAGTTTCGCCCGCGACTGCTGCCGCGATATGGGCTGCAGGGTCTGTGGTGGAGAGGTGGACATGAAACCCGCGTTCCGCTAAAGCCACGGCAACTGCCGCAGCCACGGTGGTTTTGCCCACACCTCCTTTTCCCATAGCGAGAATAACTCCATGCTTCTTCTCAGCCAAGCCATCTATTAACTCACCAAATAAGGGTGGAAGCGAAAACGTATCCGAGCCAGCTTTTGCGACTAATGAGTTTTCGGTTGTTCCTATTGGATCGTTTACTTGCACGCCGAGATGCCGAAGTGCGTTGATACCAAGCACTCCTCCTCCGCTCAAAGGAATAATCGTCCGCGGCAGATTTTCGATCTCACGAGGCAACGAGTTCATGGCCGTTTCGCCGCGTATCTGCATGGCCATGGCGTAGGGATCATTCGAATCGGATGCTTTGAAGACACCGTTGATAACGAGGTGTTGATTCTTTACGCCAAGGCTGTCTAGCTCCATGCTCGTGCGAGCGGCTTCGCGCAGTGCGGTCGCTTCAGCGCGAGCGACGAGAACGAGTGTTGTCATCTGGGCATCGCCAATCGCCTTGACCGTTTCCTGGTAGATTTTCTGTTGTCCTTGCAAGCCAGCGAGAGGCCCGAGACAGGATGTTCCGGTAGTGCTTTTTTCCATGAATCCAGCCCACGCAGAAGGCAACGTTA
>CAIXME010000165.1 GCA_903920425.1 uncultured Pirellula sp.
CACCAAATGCACAACGGTCAGGGCGGTTTTTGGTACGAAGAGGAAGAATGGCAAAGAGTTACGCCGCTAAACGAAAAATCCCTAGTTTTCCAAGGGGATGATGAGGAAAAACCAGGGATTCTATCTAGTGCCCCCGCAAGGACTCGAACCTTGGACCCGCTGATTAAGAGTCAGCTGCTCTACCGACTGAGCTACAAGGGCAGGGCTGTGAGTGCAGATAACACAGTCTTCTGCAGCCACGGGAGGTATCGTATCCACCTTGGCGATGCTTGCAAGTGCAAGTACTACAAGATGATCGATTCCGGCAAACCCAGCCGTGGTAAGGTCTGTCATTTCGACGGCGAGGCACCGCCAGGCCAAGAAAAAAAGCAATAATTCCGTTTATGGTTCAGGTTTTTATCAAACATCTGTTGACCGACGGTACCAGAATTGCCGATACTTTAGTTTAGGTAATCTAGATGGCCATTGAGCCAGCATAGAATTTCATTTCACTACATGGCCCACCGGGTCAACTCAAGGAGCTATTTTATTCAAAACGAAAGGGTTACAGCGGCAGAACGCATTCAGACGAGGATCAACAGTCAGATCCGCATATCTCCGATCCGTGTGATCGGTCCAGATGGAACCCAATATGGGGTAATCACGACGGATGAAGCGTTGACACGCGCTCGCGATGCAGGGCTCGATTTGGTTGAAGTTGCGCCAAATGAGAAGCCACCAGTTTGCCGAATTATGGATTTCGGCAAGTATAAGTATGAAAAAAGTAAAAAGTCCGGCCAGAGAACTCACCAGACAAAGACCAAGGAAATTCGTTTGCGTCCAAAGACGGGTGAGCACGACGTCGAGACAAAAGTTCGACAAGCCATCGGTTTCTTGAAGCACAAAGACAAAGTCCAAGTCTCCGTTATTTTCCGCGGCCGCGAAATGGCCCACGTTGATGAAGGTCGACGGGTCATGGAAAATGTGCTGCAAGAGTTGGCTGAGTATTGCAAGCTGGAGCAACCACCGTTGCAACAAGGCAAGCGAATGATTGCGACAGTTGCTCCGAAGTAGGAAGATCGGGATGAGGTCTGAATGAGGATCGTGCGTTTTTCTCGCCCTGACCAAACCGTTGGTTGGGGGCTGATGCTCGAGTATGGAATTCAGGATCTGTTGCTGGCCGATCCGTCGCTTCCCCATTCCGTTGTGGAGCTGATATCCAAGTGGCAAACGTTCTTGCCACGTGTTTTGGGGCTTTCCAAAAAGCTGGGTGCGAGCGATCAGGAGCTGAAACTGCTGTGTCCCATCGACCAGCCCAAGAAGATTCTGTGCATTGGTCTCAACTATCGTGATCATGCAATTGAAACCGGCGCTCCGATTCCGAGCGAGCCGATTGTCTTTTGCAAAATGCCAAGTGCGATGATTGGCCCGGATGAGCCCATTGTTTTGCCCAAGGTCAGTCAAGAAGTTGACTACGAGGCTGAGATGGTGGTCGTGATCGGCAAGACCATTCGGCATGCGAGCCTCGAGCAAGCTGCTGGGGCCATTTTCGGATACAGCGTCGGGCACGATGTTTCCGCCCGGGATTGGCAAAAGGGAAAACCTGGAAAGCAATGGTTCCTCGGCAAGTCGTTTGATTCTTTTGCGCCGATTGGGCCCGCAATCGTCACTGCCGATTCGGTTCCAGACCCCTGCAATTTGCAAGTGCGATGCACGATCAATGGAGAGGTATTGCAGGATTCGAGGACGACAGAACTGATTTTTAAACCCGTGGAATTGGTTGCGTACATTTCGCAAGTGATGACGCTTCATGCCGGGGATGTCATTTATACCGGCACGCCTCCAGGGGTTGGAATGGCTCGGGAGCCGAATCGATTTCTCAAGGATGGTGACATCGTTGAAATCGAAGTGGAATCGTTGGGGGTTTTGCGCAACCCTTGTGTTCAGGAAACCTAGTTTGCCCAAGGTTTTTGGTGAGGAATCCCCCTAGCTCGATCGGTTCCCCACGAATTGTGCGGTATCATCAATAGGAGGTACGCACTCTCCAGCACCCATTTCACGCACGCCGAGAATCTCAGTGGACACATCACGACTAGACGCAACCTTTGACAAGAGTTCGAAGACTCCGCTCGCAGATGCCATTGCCATTCTGGTCCTGAGAGTGATTTTTATAACGGTCGCAGCGGGCGTTGGGACTATTTGGGCTAGATCGCCGGATTTGCAAATCTTCGGCGCCGCGATGCCTTATTTGGTCTTCTCTGGTGTCTTGCTGGTTGCCTTTGCGGTGGTCGCTGCCGACATGTTGCTACCTCGTAAGCGGATCGAGGTTATCTCGGCTGTTTACTTTGGTTTGCTGGTGGGGGTGATGTTATCGTACTTGTTGACGATCGCCATGGATCCCCTTTTGGAGAGCAATCGATTCAAGTCGTTTATTTCATTGGGAACGATGACGGTCTTTTGCTACACCTGCGTGAGTCTTTTGTTGCAGACCAAGGACGACTTTCGCTTTGTGATTCCCTACGTTGAGTTTTCTCGCGACCTCAAGGGCATGAAGCCGTTGATCTTGGATACAAGCAGCATCATTGATGGCCGTTTGGCGGAG
>CAIXME010000166.1 GCA_903920425.1 uncultured Pirellula sp.
ACAACACCGATATGCCGAGGTCGCGATGCGTTATGGTTTTGCATTGCGATACCGACGCCGGACGACTTGGTGTAATAGGCCGTTGGATTCTGTTGCAAGTTTTCTTGTTGGAACTGGGACCCGTGAACGATCCGCCCGTGCACCAAGTTGCGAATGCTTTCTCCGGTTACTTCATCCCGTGCGTTGGTTACGCTCATCACACCGTAAAAATTGCGTTTGACGGCAAGCTGTTTGTTGGAGATCGAATTCCATAAGCTCAACCAGGACACGGCAACAAGCGGAATGACCATGGCAATTGCGATCTTCGTCGTAGCCGGAACGCGATCTCGCCAGTACGAATTGCTTTGTAGATACGATTCCAAAAAGACCATGATGCACGCTAATAGACCAAGCTGCCATTCAAAGTAGCCGTTGAACATCACCGGTGCTAACAAGCCCACGAAGATCCCTCCACAAGCTCCACCTGCCGACAGCGTCATGTAGAAAGAAGTCAGTCGCGTTGGATGCGGTTTGAGCTTCACCAGTTCGCCATGGCAAACCATGCATGCGCAGAACAATCCTGAAAAATAGAGGCATAGCTCAACAACAAGCGGAGTTTTGTACTCCACGAGCTTCAGGAGATATAGGACCAAGAACGATATGGTCGAAGCCATGATGTAAGGACGGCGGCTGTACCATCGTTCACTTTCGAATGTCAGGATAAAGCTGAGCAAGTAGATGGCGAGCGGAATCACCCACAGAAAGGGAATCACGCCGGTATCCAGGCAGACTTGATTGGTCGTTGCCAAAAGCATGACCGAAGGCAGCATCGATAACGCAAACCAAGCCCAAATGGTACTCCATCGCGTTGGGACGATAGCCGCCAATGGGATCGTTTGCACTTCTTCTGGCGAATCGGTGGCTGACGATTTCGCTGTTGATGCTCGATAAAGGACTGTTCCTGAGAGACCACATAGGACTGCAAAGCTAACAAAGGCAATAGACCAGAACATCGATTGTTCTGTTGACGAAAGCATCGGCTCGATCGCGAACGGAAAGCTCAGCAGCGCCAGCATGGACCCAACGTTGGACAGGGAGTAAAGCCGATACGGCTCGCGACATGCATTGGATTGGCCGAGCCACGATTGAAGCAATGGACCGGTCGAGGATAGCAAAAAGTATGGTGCACCGACTTTGCAAAGGAGCAACAGCATGATCATCCATGCCGGTGAATCTTCGCCGTGAGGTTTCCAGTCTGCGGTCGGTGTGATAGGCAATGTAAAGGTCGCCAAAAGCAGCAAGCAGCAATGCAAGACAATCTGCTTTTGCAAAGTGAGGTAGCGATTGAGTACGAAAGCATAGGCGTACCCACCGAACAGCAACACTTGGAATACCAGCATGCAAGTGGTCCAGACGCCCGGGCTGCCTCCAAACCATGGCAAAATGTACTTTGCCATAATCGGTTGTACTTGGAAGAGCAGAAACGCACTGAAGAAGATCGTGGTTGCGAAGAGAACGATCGTAAAGCGACTAGCAAGTTTTGAATTCATGTCTCGGACGATTGCGTTGAGATATGAGGACTGAGTGAACCTTGCCGATTGCAAGTCCAGAAATGTAGCTCACCTTCCTGGTCCAACGCAGAGAGTTTGCAGTTATCAATCCTCTTTAAGCATCGGAATCGATCGACTGGAACGACTGTAGCGAATGTGACTTTTGCGAGTTCGCGAAGGAGATGTACCCCAAACCCTGATTCGTCGTATTCCAAACGCGACGGCAAACATCCGAGCGCATTCCATTTCAGCTACCTTGGTCGCTTTCATCCACAAGTGACCGTCGCCAACGAGCTTATTCGCAGCGATCGACAAGGCCTCTCTTGGACGTCTATGCACCAACCGAGAGATCGTTCCAGATTTTGGGAAAGCTAGCCTCGCCAGTGGCGCACAGGATGTTTCCTTGAAAGTAAGCAGCTGCGATCGCATGCGGGACACTTGCCTCTGCCAGTACCAAGATCGAACGCTGCTCAGCGATCTTCGCAGCCATTTCTTGTTTGCGAGCGACTGCCATCGAGAGTCTTGATTCGGCACCCGCTTGAGATGTTTTCATATCTGCTTCGGCTTGAGCTATCGTCAACCCGGCCCCGATATTGGTCCCCACACTTACATTGACGATATCTATGGATACGATCTCGTATGATGAATTCGCGTCCAAACCTCGCGACAATACGTTCTTGGAAATCAGGCTAGGCGTTTCCAGAACCTTGCGAAACGATTCCGTCGAACCAATCGCGCTGATGATCCCTTGCCCTACTCTGGCAATAATGGTTCGCTCCGTGGCGCCGCCAATGAGCTGGTCCAAATTCGTACGGACAGTGACACGCGCGCGAGTAAAAAGTTCGATACCATCTTTGGAGACACCGCTGATACTGCGCAGATTGCTCCCTTCGGATTGCTCGGGGCAATCGATCACTTTCGGTGCAACACTCGTCCGAACCGAGTCCACCACATCTCGCCCCGCCAGATCGATCGACATCGCCAGATCGATTCCCAGCGGCAACCGCGCGTTCTTGGCCGCGATGGTTGCCAACATCACACCCATCACGTTGCCGCCTGCCAGCTGATGGGCTTCGAGTGCTTGTGTGGTCAAACCCTGGAGGCGGTCAATGCTCAGACCTGCTTGCTTGGCCATGATCTTTGCGGTGACAATCTCACGAGCGTTCACGCCTCGAAAATACATGGCAACAATTTCAGCCAACGGTACATCCGCGCCGCAAGTGGTTGCCTCAAGCCAAAGCCGGCCGAAAAACCAGGCGACCCCAATCAGCAGCAAAGCGATCGCAGCAAACAACACCGACAGGCCAATCAACATATGCGCGTCCTCCTTGGGGACTGCATTGCGGCCACAAGATGCAAGTCAAAGAGATGACCGACTAGACCATTGAAGGTATTCGCAGCAGGAACGCACCCTCATCAGAGCAGACATTCGATCCATTGCCTAGCGAAATCGCAGGTCAAACCGAAAAGATGTCCCGCGATTCCCCTTCCCCATGCATGTCCTGTTTTCTTGGCGAAATGGGCGAAATCAATTGTGTGCTCAGCTCGACGAGAGCAAGTAAGGATGGGAAAGGAGGGTGCCTGTGAAAAAAAAAGGTTCTGCTATAATTTCGGGTCGTGAATGGAAGGTGTCCCAATTCAACGCGTCGGAATTCAAATATGCGTAGCTTCTTTAGAAAATCCTTGGCCTTGTCCGTTGTGTTTAGCGCGATCGCAGCCGTCAAATTTCCTGCTGAGTCCCGTGCGGACGAGGGGATGTGGCTGTTCAATTCGGTTCCAAAATCGCAATTAAAGAGCAATCATCAATTCGAGCCTACGCAGGAATGGCTTGACCATCTGATGCTTTCTAGCGTCCGTTTCAATTCGGGCGGATCCGCATCCTTCGTGTCGTCGCAAGGGCTGGTGCTGACGAACCACCACGTTGCATCCGACACGCTCTACAAACTGTCGACACCGGAGAACAATTACAACGAGAACGGATTCTTGGCTGCTACTCAAGCGGAGGAAATCAAGACTCCTGACTTGGAGCTAAACCAGTTGATTTCGATCGAAGACGTTACTTCCAAAGTAAACGAAGCAGTCAAATCGAACATGACGGCTCAAGAAGCAGCCAAAGCCAGACAGGCCAAGATGGCGGCCATCGAGAAAGAATCTCTCGACGCAAGCGGATTGCGAAGCGATGTGGTCACTCTTTTCGGTGGTGGACGCTACCATTTGTACCGCTACAAGAAGTACACGGACGTCCGACTCGTTTGGGCCCCCGAAGCCAAGACGGCCTTCTTTGGTGGTGATGCAGATAACTTCGAGTATCCAAGGTATTGCTTGGACGTGACGCTGTTTCGCGTTTACGAAAATGGAAAGCCTGCCCAAATCGACCATTTCCTAAAGATGGACCCCAAAGGTGCACGCGAACAAGACCTGGTATTCGTATCCGGCAACCCCGGTCGCACTCGCCGTATTTTTACCCACGATGCGATTGAGTTTCAGCGGGACATCGCTCTGCCTCGGACGATGAATTTGCTTCGTAGACGCGAGGTTCTAATGCAACAGTACGGGCTAGCAGGCCCGGAACAGCAACGTCGCTCCAAGGACGATCTTTTTGGCATCCAAAATTCACGCAAAGCCAGCACGGGAATCCTGCTCGGCATCCAAGATCCAAGCTTCACCGCCAACAAAAAGAAACAAGAGGCTGAGCTGATCCAAAGCCTCAGCAAGGATCCTAAATTGGCACCATTGGCCAAAGCTTGGGATCAAATTCGAGATGCGCAAGTGAAACGAAAAGAGTATTTGACCAAAGGGGCCTCGCTGAGAAGCCAACTGTACGCAAAGGCCGAGATGCTCAACTTGATGGCATCCGAAGATCGCAAAGCCAGCGGGGACCGCCTGCGCGAGTTCCGAGACAGTAACCGCGAATCGCTAGAGCAAACACTCTTTTCCAAAGCTCCTATCTACGAAGATCTGGAACGGGTTGTTTTGGCGGACGAACTCTCCAGACTTATCGACGACCGCGGAGCCAACGATCCGCTGGTCGTCGCTGCCCTCGCGGGAAAGAACCCTAAACAGCGTGCAACGGAGCTAGTCGCGGGAACCAAACTGATCGATGTCGAGGAGCGTCGCAAGATTGCTGCAGCGGGCACCCAAGCGATTTCGGAGTCCAAGGACCCTTTGATCGTGCTGGCTAGATCGCTGGAAAGCGAATACCGCCGCGTTCGCGAAGCGACCGAAAGCATCGAAGAGCAAGAACGACAAGCGTATGCGAAAGTAACCGAAGCCAAGTTCGCAGTGGGTGGCGATTCGGTTTATCCAGATGCAACGTTCACATTGCGTCTCGCGTACGGCAAAGTGCTCGGATACGAAACCGAAGGCAAATCGTTCCCCGCGCAAACGACACTGGGTGGCGCTTTCGAACATGAAAAGCTGCACTTAACCAAAGATCCTTGGGTGTTGCCAACCAGTTGGCACGCAGCTCGCGATAAGATGAACTCGGATACTCCCTTCAATTTTGTTTGCACCGCAGACATTATTGGAGGTAACTCTGGATCTCCTGTTGTCTCGCGCGATGGTGCCATGGTTGGAATCATTTTCGACGGCAACATCGAAAGTTTAACTGCCGACTACTACTACACGGACAACGTCTCTCGCGCTGTTGCTGTTCACATCGCAGGGGTGCTTGAAAGCCTTCGCACTATCTACGGTGCTTCGCACTTGGCCGATGAGATGGGACGATAGGGTTGATGAATTCTCTACCTTCGACGGAATCAGCACCCGCAGTTTGCGCACCATCGCGGAGCTGGTTTTGGTTACTGCTGGCGTTTGCTTTATACGGGGTGGCTCGCTACCCCTTTGTCACGCACGCTTCTGGCCAAATGGATGAGCAGTGGTTTGCTGTTCCTGGGTTGACGATGTGGCAGGAGGGGATTCCGCGAATCCCTTATTGTCCAACGCGGCGTAGAGAAACGTATTTCGAGAACGCCGACAAATGCATTATGGCTTTGCCGCCAGGATTGCATTACGTGCAAGCCCCGTTCTTCGCGGTGTTACCTGCCGGTTACCCCACGGCTCGGATGCCATTGTTCCTTGGTGGTTTCGCCGTCATTGCGCTGGTTTGGTATTTCTCAGGTATGGTTTGTAGCAGCGCTGCCATTGGAGGAATCGCCACATGCATGGTCGCTGTTTCGAGACCTTTGCTCTTTACGGCGGTCACGGCACGCCCGGATTTGCTGTGCGCGCTGTGCGGGATAGGAGCCATGCTCGTCCTGTGGCGATGGGATACCGAGCCCAAATGGCGGACGCTGATCGCAGCAGGTTTCCTTTGTGGACTCGGGGCATTGTTCCACCCCTTTGCGATCGTATTCTGCTTTCAAGCTGGGTTGTGGTCTCTTTGGAGACAAGGATCACTGAAAGAGCGGTTTCTTCGAGGCTCGGTTCTAACCACCGCTGCGCTCGTCGGTATCTCGCTCTGGCTGCCGTTGATCATTATGTTCCCTTTTGAGTTCAACAGCCAATTTACGAGCAACGTGCTGGAGAGGTCCGGACCAGGTATCGCGTCTCGTATGCTCTGGCCGTGGGTATCTCTCAAACAGCATTGGAATCAGCAATGGGACTTTAACGAACCCACCCAGTTTTTGTTCTTGGTCGGTGGTACCCTGCTCGGTTCCACGATGTGGCTCATTCACAAGCGAACATCCGCGAACATGCGATACTTGGTGATGACCATCTCGTCGATCTACTTTACAGCGACCATGGCTGGCGTGCACCCAACCAAAGGTTATTGGCTTTACCCGATCGCGCTGATGTACCCTCTGGCGGTCGATGGGATCGGTATTGCGATTAAATCGCTATTCGGTTCTCGGACCGCCGATAGCTGGATCACAAAGAGTGTCCTCGCACTTGCTCTGGCCATCGTCATGATACCTGGCTCTGGCATCCGAACCACCCTAACCTACCTTCGGCATTGGGGAGACGACCGCTATCATGCAGAGCACTTTATCGCCAAGGTGCTCAAGGACATGCCAAAGGAGGGACTTTATATGTCCGACGTGAGCTTCGTGTTCGACATCTACTTGAGCGGCCGAGAAACCATCTTGGCCCAACCGAGAAAGCGGTTCTGGGGCGATAGCGAGCTAGGGATCGACTATCTGTTCGTCGGACAGGAAGGGATCGATTACCTGTGGCCCGATCAGTACGAAACAAAACTGTTGCGGCGCGAGGGAGGCATGGAAACACCTCAAGATTGCTTCGTGGACATCTATGTCCCTACGGGGACACCACTTCTCAATACGACGGCAGAAAAGTAATTCCCCGTGAAGCTCTCGATCGTTATCCCCGCTCACAACGAAGAAGCCAACATTGGTCCATGTTTGGATGAGCTCGTTTCGCAATTGGATCTAGAGCAGATTCACTTTGAAATCATTGTTGTCAACGATAATAGTCGCGACAACACCGAACAAGAAGTCTTAAACAGAGCGGCAACAAGGCCGGAGATTCGACTCATCCATCGCATGCCACCAGGTGGATTCGGACGCGCGATCAGAACAGGGCTCGAGTTTGTAACGGGCGAGGCTGTCGTTATCTATATGGCAGACCGCAGCGATCATCCAGAAGACGCCATACTCTATCTGCGCACGATTGAATCTGGATACGACTGTGTATTTGGTTCACGGTTCATTCGCGGCGCCAAAGTCCAGCGATATCCAACGCTCAAGCTTTATATCAACCGATTCGTCAATATCATGATTCAATGGATGTTTTGGACCAAGTTCAATGACTTGACCAATGCATTCAAAGCGTATCGAACGGATGTAATTCGACGATGCGGTCCCTACCGCTCTTGTCATTTTAACATCACGCTCGAACTGTCCCTGAGCGCCCTGATATCGGGATACAAGATTGCTCAAGTGCCGATTCAATGGGAGGGGCGAACGTGGGGATCGAGCAATTTGAAACTGGCTGAGATGGGACGACGATACGCGTGTACGCTGTTGATGCTGTTCTTTCAACGCATTCTGCTGTCCGATGATGTTCAGTCCGAACGCATGCGAGACAAAAGCCTGGGCAATGAAGTGTTCTCCGCCGATGCGATCGGGCGTGATTCAGAATGAATGAAGATAACGGTTCGCAACAGGATGAACCCGCTCCATCCTCACAAAGTGCAATGCCATCCGACCCGCAACAGCAGGATACAAGCCCGGCCGCGGAACAGCCAAAGTTGGTGATTGACGAGCAAATGATCGCCACGGCGTATCACGAAGCAGGTCATGCTGTCGTAGCGCTTTCGCTGGGCCGCAGCGTCGAAAAGTTGACCATCATCCGCAACTCGCTTCGACTGGGCGCTGTTCAGATAGGCAAGGGACGCAATAGCCGCAAGCAAGACTACTTTGAAATCGAAGCGTTGATCCTGCTGGCCGGAGTCGTCGCCGAAGCACGATACACGGGCGAGTACAACTGGGATGGCGCTCAACAGGATTTAAGGGCCGTTCGCCGACTTTCCCTCGCTCGGGTAGAGACGATAAAGAAAGCGGAACGTCTCGAGCGTAGACTGCTCGACAAAACAGAGCATCATCTCGATCAACCTGGAAACTGGGATGCTGTAAAGTTGGTCGCGGCAGAATTGATCCAGTCGCAATCAATCAGCGGACGAGCAGCTCGGCACTTGTATGACGAAGTGATCAAACGGGTCGAATCACGATAAACACCGATTCTCTAATCCGGTGAGCGATGCTCTAGGAATTCTGCCTGCATATAGAGAAAGCGAGGAATTCCTTCTCTCTGATTTTGCTTAGGCTGGTTCAAAATTCACAATCTATGGCTAGAATACTCGCTCCAACGATTCGCAACGCCCCATCGGCTCCCTTAGGAACCCGCGAATCGATCTTCCCAACCCATCGATGCGTTTTGAAAAAGCCGGAGACGATCATGTCAAAGAGAATCTGCTCATCCGTAATGCTAGGGTTGATGCTGTCGTGCACAGCATGGGAGGCGCAATCGGGCGAGCCAAAAGGTCCACTCGTCGGCTTCGCCGAAAAGAGATCTTGGGCAGACACATCCGGCCAATTCAAAATTTCGGGCAAGCTAAAACATGCGGACAATAAATCCGTCCAGATTCTAAAGGCTGACGGCAAGGTAGTGACCGTTCCGCTAGATAAGCTTGCGGAAACGGACCGCGCGTTCATCAACGGGTTCTTGGCAGCGGAGAAAGCGTTATCGAAATCGGGCGGCGACAGCGGCGACGATGAAGACAACGAAGCCAATCCGTTTCGCGGCGGCGTTGCGGAACCTGCAGCCAGTACGAACAAGATGTCCAAGCCTTCGGATAAGCAGGATCCGGTCAAACCACGACGAGATAAAGCAGATGCCCCGGATGCAAGCGAAGGGGACGAAGAATCAGCGCCAGCAGGCGAGCTCAAAAAACGAAAAGTGATCGTCAAAGGTACACGATCGATCCAGCTGACCCCGCAACGTGATTTTTGGTCCGCAAAACCTCTTCGCGCCTTCCCCGAAGTGACGTTCGAAGAAACCACCATAACCACAGCGCTCTCGAAGCCCTTTTTCGCAGGAATGAAAGTCCAAGCTGCTGGCAAGAATGGCACGATCGTGCTGAATGCTTACCAGCAAGGGCGAAGCGCCGAAGAAAACTATGCCCGATTCGTTGTGATCAATGCGAACACAGGAGACTCGTCGGACGTCGTTTCGTTCGACAAGTCCTGGAAGATGTTATCCATGAGCATGGATGGATCGCGAATCGCCGCCGTACGCGTAGAAGGCTTCGACAAGGGGAACGACCTCGCGATATTCCAGATTGTAGACGGTCGATTGGAACCGGCGTTCGAATTCACGGCCGGCGGAGGTGCTTGGGATGAATTGCATTGGGCCGCCTTCTTGCCTGGAAATAGAATCGCCACGATCAGCCAAAAACATAATTTGACATTTTGGGATCTCGAGAACGGCCCTGGAGTGAAAGCGACCCACCGTGGGATCACGAGCGGAGCGATGACTGCCGAGATCAGCGCAGCAGGAGAGTTGATCTCTGTTGCAACGCAGGCCGGCCTCGCGTTCGTCGATACGACAGACGGGAAGGTCGTTGGCTGTATCACTACCCCCAAAGTTCCGAACCAAGTAGCCTTTTCTCCAGACGGAAAGAAACTAGCCACGTACGAGCCGTTCAAGGTCACTATGTATGATCTAACCAACGGCAAGGAATTGACTACGATGCCGGTTTCGCAAAGCAACCCGCAAGCGTCGATTCGATGGTTGGGTAGTCACTTACTCGTAGAAGATGTGCTTTACGATCCAGAGAGGACCACCCCCGTATGGACTTACCAATGCCAAGGCGAAAAGGTCGCTCTCGGCAATTATTTGATCGC
>CAIXME010000167.1 GCA_903920425.1 uncultured Pirellula sp.
GCTGTTTGCTTGACCGCTCTACAGATGGCGCATGAGGGATTATACTTTTGCGAAGTTTTCCTCTCAGAGCAAGAAATACCAATAGGGAGCTGGGTGTCGATGTCTATTTGTTTGTTTGGTTTAATGGCTTTATCTTTCATCGCCGACGGCGTCTCGTCGGAGTTTATCCCTTCTGGCATCACGCGACGAACCGGCGGGTACCGACCCATTCGGGCTGAGATGGATCAAGAATTGGATGTGATTAAGAAGCAGCCTGAAGGGCTTGTTGCTCCCAAAGTGGGATGGATCGAAATCAACGATAAAAAGTGGGCGTTCATTTTGGATGAGCCTGAGGATGCGGATGCTCGTCTGTTTGTTGATACCAATGGTGATTTGGATTTGACCAATGATCCTGCAGCCAAATGGGAAGTAAAGAAGGCTGGAGAGTTCGTGCAATTTATGGGTGAAGGCGAAGTCGATTTGGGATCAAACCAAATCGGAAAATTGGGGATGTACCGATTCGATCCTAAGGACCCGCGTCGTGCCCAACTCAAGAACACATTGATGTTCTACATGGACTACGGTTACGAATACACGATTCCACTCGATGGCTCAAAATTCACTTGCAGTGTTGCTGGCCAGATTTCCAAGGATCAATCGTTATGGATTGATCGCGACCATAACAAAAGGCCAAGCCAACGTTTTGAAATGGCCAAGGTCGGAGAGCCTTTCAACTTTACCGGCACGACTTACTTGCTGGATGTCAAAGATGGTGAGTTAGTGTTGGAGCAAGCAAAAGAAGCCATCGATATGCTACCGATGCCACCCAATTTGGAAATCGGCCAACCGAGCCTCACGTTCACAGCGAAAACGATGAGCGGCGAAGAAGTAAGTTTTCCAAAGAGCTACGCGGGCAAGATTGTCATGTTGGATTTTTGGGCCACTTGGTGCGGACCCTGCATTGGAGAGATTCCGAACATGAAGCAGGCTTACGAAGACTGGCATGACAAAGGCTTCGAGATCCTCGGCGTTAGTTTTGACGATGACGGGATGGAAGAAAATCTAAAGGAATTTTTGACCGAAAAGGAATTGCCTTGGCCGCAAATCTACGAAGGCAAGGGTTGGGATGTCAGCATCGGACAACAGCATGATGTCAGCGGGATCCCTTTCGTTTTGCTAGTCGATGGAGACTCCGGCAAGATTCTCGCCAACGCAGCTCAATTGCGAGGGAAGAAGCTGTCGGAGTTTATTGGCAAGGCCCTCGAGGAAAAAGCCGCTGCATCCAAGTAGCATGCTGATTGCATAAGGGGAATTGTTCAGCGGAACTCGTTTGAGTTCCGCTGAATCGCGAGTCGCAATGGCCGGTTAATCGTACCGGTTGTTGCTTAGCGAGATGGCTCAGCAACAGAAGATCTTTCTCTTCTGCTACGAAGCGCGATCAAGAGTTATTGAGCGAGCCGCGATTTCCATTCTGCTGACATAGCAGGATAGGTTGCGTGAATCAAGCTTGCCAACTCCTGTGCTCCTTTGGAGTCTCCCATTAATCGCATGGACTGAATCATACGGGCTCGTGATTCTAGCCATTGTTCGCTTCCGGGCGAAACGCCGCGTCCAAGTTGCTTAAACAACTCGATCGCTTTTTTTCGCTGTGAGGGTAACGTCTGCAGAACGCGAGCCGAGCGAAATAATCGCCAGCTGTTTCGAGTCTCGGATGCTTGCGGGGATAGCAACGATGACACTCCCGTTTCTTCGCTTCCCGTCCAGCATCGCAACGCAGCATCGTAAAGGGCGATGTCTCTTTCAAAAGCTTGTCGCACAGGTTCAGCTAGGATCTCCAGTGTGTTTTGGTTTCGATCATCGCGTAGTGTTTTCAGCTCAGCGTATGCGGAGTTTAGCTTTGCTATGCGTTTCGGGTCGATTGGTTTGCTCAGTCCGCCCTCCAAGGTTTGACGGAATTCTAATTCCGTCCGAGTCCATAGCATTGCCAAGTAAGTGATGGCGTCAGTTTTGTAGTCACGAAGTTGTTTGGCATTTGCATCTGCCGCTGCGCCCCAGGTGTGTAGAATGGGACCGACCGATTGTTGCGGCGGCTGCGCTAACGACCATTGGTCCGCTGTCGGCCATCTTTCGCCAAGCCTGATGCTGGCAAGGTAGGCACGAAGCGAAAGTTTGCGTTCTGCTTGCGATTTTTCTATGATGTGTTGCTCAATGCGATCGAGTTGACTCGCGATCGCAGACTTTTCTGCTTCCGTGAGTGGGGCGTCGGAGA
>CAIXME010000168.1 GCA_903920425.1 uncultured Pirellula sp.
GAACCATCCTGGAGAGCTTTGCTGACCCTCTCACGCACTTGATTCGCAACTGCATGGACCACGCGTTGGAGACACCTGCAGAACGCGAGGCGACCGGAAAAAATCGCCAAGGCAATGTCTTCCTACGATCTTACGTTCAAAGCGGGGAAATCATCCTCGAAGTCGAAGACGACGGACGCGGCATCTCGGCGGAGCGAGTCTGCGAAAAGGCCGTCAGCAAAGGTGTTATCACCGCGGATCAAGCTTCTCGCATGACAGAAAAGGAGAAGGTGCTGCTGATCTTTCAGCCCGGCTTCTCGACCAAGGACCAGGCGACCGATGTGTCTGGGCGAGGCGTCGGCATGGATGTCGTGCGAAACAATATTGAAAACGTCGGCGGAACCATCGACGTGGAAACGCGAGTAGGACAAGGGTCCACGTTCTCAGCGATCCTCCCACTTGCTAAAGCCCTCGTTTCATCGTCGCTCACCAAAGCGTTGATCGTAGACTTGCATGGCGAGCAATTTGCTATTCCGGAAACGGCTGTTAGCGAAATCATCCGCTTTGACTCTAGAACCAATTCCAAGATCACACGCGTTGACGGTCAAGATGTGTTTCAACTGAGAGACAAGCTCATCGCAGTCGTCAACTTGGAACAGGCGCTCAAGCTGCACGGCCAAGAATCAAGTAAACAATCCAGCGCCGATTTTCAACGCAGTATTGCAAGCTGCCTGGTCGTGTTTCAATACCGAAAGCACTTGTTTGGTGCCATCGTAGATAACGTCGTCGGCATCCAAGAAATCATTGTGCGCAGCACCCCCAAGTTGCTTCAAAACTGCGCTGTGTACTCCGGCCACACAGTCCTCGGTACTGGTCGGGTATCGCTGATTTTGGACATCAACGGCTTGGTACAGAAACTCTCCCTGGCTTTCGCCGAAACCGCGGCCCCCAATGATGCTTCGCGAGGTGCTGAGCTAATTGGCCAAGCACAGCAGCAGTCGCTCAAACGTACGACTCAAAAGATGCTGGTCTTTAGTTGTGCAGACAACGAGTTCTTCGCGATACCGCTGGAATTGGTGGCCATCATTGAGCGAATCAGCCCCAAGGACCTGCGAATGGTTGGGCAAAAGGAGTTTTGCCAGCTCAAACAAGAAACGATCTCTGTCATGCGACTCGACTCGTTTCTGCCTATAGGAAAATTCAATGCAAATCGCGATGACTTTTGTCTGGTTCGAGCAGCAGCTGTATCGTTCCCCATTGGAATCCTAACCGGACCCGATGTGAGCGTCATCGATGTGGACGACACTTTCGAAACACGCATGAACGACTCCAAGGGAATCCTGGGAACATTCTTGCACCAAAACCGACTGGTCATGCTGCTCGATCTGTACAGCGCATTTGAAAAGCATGCTCCCGACAAAATCCGCTTGGCCGAGATTGAAACCAAGAAGGCGAGAATCCTCGTTGCCGAAGACAGCCTGTTTTTCCGCCGACTGATCGAACAGTACATCCGTTGCGAACACTGGGAAGTAGAAATCGTTAACGACGGCATCGAAGCCTGGGAAAAGCTGCAAAACGAACCGGGACGTTACCAACTGGTCATCTCCGATATCAATATGCCTCGAATGGATGGTTTCGAACTAGCGACCCGCGTCCGCGAAGACCGACGATTCGACTCCATGCCGATGGTCGCGTTAACCACGCTCTCCGATGACCACTTTCGTGAAAGGGGCCTGAAGCTAGGCTTCGACCGGTACGTTGTCAAAATCGACAAGCACCAAGTGCGCCACACCGTCGCCGAGTGCCTCAACATTAAGCGAGCGACAACGAGGTAAAACCATGCAACTCTCCACATTCAAAATACTCGGCGAAACACTTGCAATTCCTGCTCTGATGGTAGAGGAATTCTTTCGACCTATGCCTGTGACACGCGTCTTCGGTGCAGACCGTCGCATCGATGGACTTGTCAATATTCGTGGCAGAACGGCTGTCGTCATCAACATGCGGGAGTGCATGTGCGTCAAGCCGAGGGAAAAGGACGAATCCTCCGAAATGATCCTCCTAGAGACCATGAATGGCCTAGTCTCCGAGGCACGAGAACTGGGGCTCTACGCTTTTGATGAGCCAGTCGTCCTGAGTGTCGACTCGATCTCCCATATCCATTACCTCGATCGCGACGAAATCCATCCCCCGCCCGCACACATCAAACAACCCTTTGTAGATGGAGTCGTCCAGACCGAGTCCAACTACTTCACCATGATCTCTATTCGCAAACTAATCGACGAACTATTGCACAATCAAGCTGAGGGAAGCAAATCATGATTACGGAACAATCGACCGAAAACAAGTTCAGCATTTTCAACTCGTTGATCACCAATGACCACCGCGAGTTTTACGAAAAGATCATCAATGAGCTGATCGGTATTTCCCCCATATGCAATCAAGGAAAATGCACCGCGGCCGCGATTAGCGAGAACGCTACCGAACAAGAACAGATTACCGACCTCATGGGTCGCGTTGAAACCTTTGCTGCCGAATTACATGATGGCACCAAAAACCTCTTTGACCAGTTCTACCTCGCCAAAGAAGACTTTTGCAGGTCCATCTATTGCACCACGGCCTACATCAAGGTCAACCTCATCGACCGTACGTTGCTCGAGCGCACATGCGATGTCCGTTGGTGGGCCAGGGAAACCGCTTTTGTAGAATGCCTAGAGCGTGTCAACAAGACGAGCAATCGCCTCGATAACATGCTGAGCGAACTCAACGAGTACCTCGATGCATCCAAGGCTGCGTTCGAGGTACCGACCCTGGAAACCAATTGGACCATGCGTGACATCAGCAAGTATGTCGATGATGTGCGTGACTATACCAAGCGAAAACTAGAGCTCATGTATAGCGAGCCTGTGTACAAAGCTTTCTGCAAAAAAGTCGAAGTGCTTTCGGAGCAACTCGGCAAGGGAAAAAGCCAAGAAGGCACACTCGCAATGCTGCAGAAAGTGACCAAAAACCTTGCTGAAGTACATGAGCGCGTTCAAGTCGCCTGTAGCCGCCTGGAAGACATTCGCAGCTCCTATACGCTCTATCGCGATTTAGTCATCACCACCCCAGATGGTACTGTCGTCGCAAATGCAAATCCGGAATCGCGCAACTCCGTCTTGGGTGCAACGGTCAAGAAGGAATCCTGGTTCGATCGCGCTGCCAATTCGAACGAGATGAATGAGTATGTAATCGAAAAAACTCATGACTCGCTTGTCGACTCTGCAAACAGCTTAGTATTTAGTACCCAACTGCATTCGCTAGGGAACGCCGAGGGTGGCGTGATCGGAACCATGGGTGCATTCTTTGATCTGGAAGACGAAGCACGCATCATTCTAGACGACTACATGCCAATCACCGACGACGGCGACACGCAGGATGGCTGGTTCTCATTCTTTACCGATGGAAGCGGAGTCGTAGTAGGCTCAAGCGATCGCAATATCGTCGCCATCGGTGAACAAGCACACTTGCCACGCCGCCACCGAAAACTCAAACCAGGCGGATCCATCAGCAGCTACGCGAACGTTGAGGGAAAAGATTCAGCAGTCTTCTCGGCGATGTCTGATGGCTATCTCGACTTTACGGGCCTTGGTTGGAGTAGCCACTTGGTCGTCCCCACCTGCGATATCTTTGCGAGTGAAGCGAACTGCCAAGTGAATGGTATCAGTCCTGATGAACTGATGCGATCTAAGTTGATACCGGAGATCAACAAGGATACCTACGTCAAAGTCCAGGATGACAAGCAATCGATCAAGCTGATCTCTCTGAACGGAATCGTCTTTGCATCCAAGCTTGGAAAACGCGGCGTCGCTTTAGGCCCAGTTTTCGAACAGATTACCGAAACCGGTGACTTTGCTACCAGCAAAATGGAAGAGTTGTTGAGAGAAATGGCATTTGGGGAGTTGCGACTAAACCTGCAAACCCTGGAAACATTCTCCAAACAAGCCATCGACCTGATCGACCGCAACCTCTTCGAACGGTCTGCAGCCATTCGATGGTGGGCTACCGATCAGTACTTCTGGAAGGCACTCACGGAGCCAACAGACGAAAATCTCCAAGCTGCGGCTAGGCGGTTGAGCGATATCAACAGTAGCTATTCGATGTATCGCAATCTGATCCTTTCAAACCGGATGGGTCGTGTCGTCGCAGCATCCACTCCGGAATTGATTCCAGATGTGAAAGAAGCCAGAGTCGCAGACCATCCATGGTTTACCCGCGCAATGAAGAGCAAGAGCATCGGCGACTATGCCGTGCAAGATGTTGGCCCCACAGAACTGGAACGCAACGGTCGCTCATCGCTCATCTACTCCGGTGCTGTTCGTCAAAACGGTGCAAGAAACGGTGAAGTCATCGGCGTCTTGGGAAGCCTCTTCGACTGGGTAACAGAGTCAGGCAAAATCCTCAAGACTTGCTTGCCAAAAGACAAGAACGGCAAACGCATCCAAGGGTGTATCGCGTTCTATGCAAACCGAGATTTTGAAGTAATCGAATCGAGTGATGCAGGAGTAATTCCGTTGGGCAGTATCCCAGATTTGCCACTGGAACATCGCGAATTGGCAGCAGGTCAATCTGCATCAGGTGTCCTTCGCCTTGGCGATTTGGTTTACATCATTGGATCGTCGAGAAGCAAAGGCTACCGAGAGTACCAAGGCCTGGGCTGGTCAGCCCATATCCTTCGCCCATTGTTCTAACCGATCCAAACCAATCTACATCGAACGATCTCGCTTCCCGCGAGATTCGATTCCTCAAAATACACAGCACGAATCAAAATCGAATTCCCTCAGGTCAATAAGGAACCGTACTATGTCCTCAGCTTGCGATAACTGCACCGTCAAAATCTGCTGCAATCCCAAAGGCCCTATCATCGTCGAAGGGGAAGTAGCCATAACCGACAAATACGGACGACCACTCGGTTCAGAGAGGAAAAAGAAAATGCACGTCCTTTGCGGGTGCGGACTCTCGAAGACGAAACCATTCTGCGATGGAGCTCACAATAAAGGTGACGATGACGACGACGACGAC
>CAIXME010000169.1 GCA_903920425.1 uncultured Pirellula sp.
ACAAGACTTGTACTACCGCGTCAATGTGATTCATATCGAACTGCCATCATTGAGAGAACGTCCGGACGACATTCCACTCCTTGCCGAGCACTTCTTGCGATCTGCATGCACGGAGTACTCGAGAGAAGTCAGCGGATTCTCGACGCAAGCTATGAATGCGATGGTCAGCTACGCTTGGCCAGGCAATATCCGCGAGCTGGAGAACGCGATCCAACGCGCTGTCCTCTTGACCAAGAGCAAGCATGTCGATTTCGATGCGCTTCCTAGAGCCTTGCACGGTGCACCCTCGAAGAACCTAGAATCCCCAAACATCGGAGGGGCCTCACCCGCTTCGTCTTTGAAAACGGCGATGCCAACAGGAGCTGTTGCGTCGACTGTTCCGACATTGAAGCAAACACTTAGTGAAGCGCTCGAAGGTCCTGAACGGCAAATCATTCTGGACGTGCTAAGGGCAAATGGTTGGAACCGAAATGAAACAGCGGACCAGTTAGGTATCAATCGGACAACGCTGTACAAAAAGATGAAAAAGCTCGGCATAGAAACGCTTGAGAACGAGCCAATTCCATAAACTGCGAGTCCATGATCCGACGGTCATACAAAGTGGCATAGGCATCTTGCCTGTGATTGAGAGCATATTCAGTGAATCACAGGCTGGAAGCCTATTCCACGCGGCCTTCGGCCGGTTTTACCTGCTTGAGTGGATTGCTTGATGTGGCATAGGCATCTTGCCTGTGATTGAGAGCACATTCAGCGAATCACAGGCTGGAAGCCTATGCCACGCGGCCTTCGGCCGGTTTTACCTGTTGTATGGATTGCTTGATGTGGCATAGGCATCTTGCCTGTGATTGAGAACGTTTTAAGAGAATCACAGGCTGGAAGCCTATGCCACAGTGGCCTTCGGCCATTAGAACTTTCAGAGCCGCCGACTAAAGTCGGTACACCAACTTGCGGCGTTTTGCGGGCTAGAAGAGAATTGCCTCGTTGAAACCTTGGCCATCCAAGAAAAAACGCCGCAAGTCTAACCAGGAGTTAAACTTCGGCGTTTCAAATCATTTGTTGGCATTTGCCAATTGAGCGGAGGGCACGGGGATCGAACCCGCAACCCCTTACGGGGCACTTCATTTCCAATGAAGCCGCTAGCCATTCGCCTACCCTCCAGACAAACGTCGCCCAAAAGCATATCCTAGTGATTCGGTACGGCAAGCCAGAGACGCATCTTTTTCCAGGATTCTAGCGCCATGACCTCTCAGTCTTGGGTATATCGTTCTAATCAGTCCACTTATGACGTTCAATTGGAAAGCCGGAGCGTGCCTTCGGAGTCGGAAATCCCCGCGGATTCTGTACTTGTTCGCGTTCGCGCCGTCTCTCTCAACTATCGAGACGTAATCGCCTGGAGGAATTTGGCGGGCCGCCAAGTCGATGGACGCGTACCAGCCTCGGACGGGGCTGGGGAAATCGTCGCCGTTGGGAAAAACGTACGTGATTGGATGGTTGGAGATCGAGTAGCTGGCTGTTTTTTCCAAAAATGGCAATCCGAACCGTTTGAGATGTCCTACCACAAAACCGACCTGGGGGGATCCGTGGATGGCATGCTCCAGGAACACATCTGTTTGCCTTCGACCGGGATCGTTCGAATCCCGAGCTATATGGATTTTGCTCAAGCGTCGACGTTGCCGTGTGCTGCTCTAACCGCTTGGTACGCACTGGTCGCGCGCGGATCGCTCCAAAAAGAGCAAACCGTTTTGTGTATCGGCACTGGTGGTGTTTCCGTTTTTGCTTTGCAAATTGCGACGGCTTTGGGGGCCCGAGTCATTGTTACCTCGAGCGACCATCAAAAAGAAGAACGGGCAATGCAACTCGGAGCCTGGAAAACGGTGAACTATGTGGATTCGCCCAATTGGTCTGAAGAGATCATTCGGATTACCAATGGCCGAGGTGTGGATCATGTTGTTGAAGTGGGCGGGCCCGGCACGTTGGAGCAATCCATGAAAGCGGTTGCACCCAGCGGGCATATTGCCTTGATCGGCGTCTTGACCGGATTCGGCGCCCCCACGACGAGCTTGTTCCCACTCCTGGCCAAAAACGTTCGCGTCAACGGTATCTACGTCGGGCCTCGAGATGAATTCGTTCGCATGAACGATTTTCTCGAATCCAACAAACTGCAGCCCGTGATCGATAAAGTCTTTTGCATGAAAGATGCCCCGCTCGCTTTTGAGTATCTGCATAGCGGCAAACATTTTGGCAAAGTGGTTATTAGCCTTTGAAATCCCTCTGATCGCTATCAATTCTGGCGGTCGCTCTGAGGGGCATTTTGCTCGTTTGTGTCACAAATCGTGAATAGAAAACGGCAATATTCAGCTCGGACACGCGAACAATTCCGCATGCACTGTTGGAAATTGAAAATCAGGGGAACCGGGAATACGAACGACTAAATGCAGTAACGATTGTCGTTAATCCGTTACTGCACTTGCTGATTCCCAACGAGGACGTTGGAACCCGCGTCCCCTACTTTTTACAAAAGGCGATAAAATGGTCATCACTCTCTCGTTTCTTGTTTGGTTCCTTGGCGGTACTTCGTCGAACGCAGATCCTGCCGTCGGCATTGATTCTAAAGAACGTGCTCCAAGCGTTTCGATTGCTCCAATACAAGGGCTACTTCACGAAGCTCGCACTCTTGGGGTGCCGACCGACAACACGATAAATATCGTTAGCACTAACGAGGAAAAGCTAGCAGCTATCAAGCTGCTAACAAAAACGGAGACACTTGAAGCTTTGGAAGTTTCGCCCAAACGCATGCGAACCGTTCGTGAGCTCAGCAGTTGCTTGGAGTTGGATATCAAACTGCTTCGAAAAGAGTTTCGCATTGAGTCACCTTCGGACATAACCAATGCAGCTATCCGGACAAAATACTACGCGGAAGAAGCGAACATCGTCAACGAAGCGATCGAGTCTGCTGTAAAACTATTGAGCATCAAGCAACGAAAACTGTTGCAAGAAATGAATAGCCATTCGAACGAATTGACGATCCTAAAAAAGGTAGCTGATCAATTGCTTTAGAGCTCTCTAGATCAGCGTTACTTCCATTCGCCAACCAGCTTTCCATCTTCGATTTGCCAAACGCGCACGATACCTTCCTGCCCTGCAGCAATCGCGTACTTTCCGTTTGCGGAGATGGTAACGCAATACAACGAATCGCCCACAGGGCCGAACTGTTTAGCTTGGTTACCCGAATTGGAATCGTGAATCCTCACCAGATTATTGAGTGTTGACGTCGCAACGTTTGGCGTCGCTCCCACATAAGCGATGGCGGTCACCTCAGTCCCATAACCGGTGATCGTCTTGGTGGACTCCCCTTTCTCGACATCCCAAATCTTTACGGTCGCATCCGCGCTCGCCGTTGCGATCTTCTGTCCATCTTCATGCCATGCGAGCGAAAGCACGTGATGTGTGTGCCCCTCGAATACTTTGGTGACTGCGTTTGTTTGTGTATCGATGAGCTTGGTCATTTTGTCAGCCCCACAGGTTGCTAACGTCAGGCCATCCGGCGAAAAAGCGGCACCGAGCAGTGTATCGCTATGCAATTCGCGAAATGCAGACAGGATCGTCGGTGCATTCCGTGCTGCGGATTCTGCAATATCCGGATCGGATACCGAAACGACTACCAATTGACCACTCCGACTTGGCATACCACTACCGATCGCCAGCTTGTTTCCGTCAGGGCTAAACGCTAGGGCTGTTACTCGGTCGACGATCGCAGTCGGATCCTCAATCGAGAGTACTTGTTGCCAACGTCTCTGTGGTGAAGCGGTACCGATGGCGGCCAAGGCACTCCTTGGCACAGCAGGTACGTTTATCTTACGGGTTTCAATCCGCTCTCTGGAATCTAGCGAAAAAACTTCCAATTGATCTGGTGTCTTGACGCTGTTGGCGATCAGAAAATTCTTACCCGCGAATGCGATGGATTCTGTGGAGAAACGGACCGCTTCGGCGATCGATTTGCGCTGGGCTGCTAAAGCTTGTGCGCCATTCAATTTCTCTGTTTGCGATGCGACGAGCTGTTTGCGTTGCTCCAAGCGGGATACGGCGGCCTTTTGTGTCTCCTCGGTTGCTGCTAACGCTTGGGCGGCGTTGTCCATTGCCATTTGCGTCGCCATCTTTTGCTTTTCGATATCCGCAAGCATCTTCTTTTTTGGCTCAAGTTCGGTGGTGAGCTGCGCGAGCTTTTGCATGGCCGCTTCCATGGCCGCTTTGGTGTCGGCCATGGCTTTTTCGTGCTCCATGATCCCTTGCATTGCTGTTTGCATCTCTTGCGATTTGGCGGTCAAAGCCTGCGTTGCTTTTTCCTTCGCAGCTTGTGCGCTTGCTACCGCGGTGCCTTCCGCTTGTACCGCCTTCTCTAGTTCATCCACGGCACTTTTGGAGCGATCTACAATCGACTGTGCCCGACGTGTCTCGCGCTCTGCGGTGTGCAAAGCGAGTTGCTCCGATCGATCGCGATCGATTGACGCAATCAATTTCGCTTGCGGCACATCCCATTGCTTTAGTGTTGTGTTCCCGGTTGCATCGTCCCTGGACGAAGTCGCCAGCTGACTGCGGTCCGCGGACATAGCGATGATGTCGATGGGGCCAGATGCGTTGAGTGCCACGAGGAGTGGGTGATCAGCGATTGGCTCAGCTTGTGCAGGCGTCTTGAATTGCCACATACTGGCTTTGCGGTCGAGTGATAACAGCAGGATCGATTCATCCAACGCTCCAAGAGAACTGGCAACGCCAGGCAACGCGGTCTTGGTTGGCTCTGCGATGGGTTGTGCGGCCAAATCCCATGCATACAGCGTATTGGAATTCCCCACTGCGTAGAAACGCTGGTTCGAAGGTGTCCAGGCGGCAGTGAGTATCGCTGTTTCGGGCGCTCGCAATACGCTCGATATTGCGCCGTTACGGTCTCGAAGCTTGATCTCGATCACTGTTGCTACGGGTGCGTCCGCCGGGCTATTTGGATCTGTTTGTGCAATTGGTTCCGCAGTTGCGACTAGATTGCCGTCGGGCGAAGTGCAAAACACATTCGAAATCGCGACACCACTCTTCTCAAGTGCAGCTCGATTGTCCTCAAGTGGATCACTTGCGAGTTTCCATAGCTTGACTTGTCCCGTACTACCTGTAGCGATCGTCTTGCCATCCGGCGCGATTGCGATCGAGTAAATGAAATCTGCATGCGCGTTTGCTAAGGTCTGAGCAGCAACGGGAGCGAGTGTTCCATCGATTGGTTGTGGTAAAACGGTTCGTCCGGCATCGTGAATAAAGAGACTGCCGCCTCGGCCGTAGGCGACAAAGTCCTGTGCAGGGGACATCGCTACTGCGTAACTTGCCCGAGCCCCTTCTGGGAGCTTCAACAGCGAAAGGTCGATTTTGTCCATCGCTCGACCATTGGAAAGCGCTCCTCCGGCAATCCACTTTTTAATTAAATCGATCTGCTCGCTCGTTAGTCTAGCGGCTCCAACCGTGTTTCCATCCGGAGGCATAATGGGCTCGACTGCGCCAGATGAGCGAGAAACTAACTCGCTCGCATCGATGTTTTGGCTGTTCACGGCGGACCCGGAGTCGCCACCTTTCATAATGCTGACAACACTCTCCAAATTCAAACCACCCTCGGCCACCTTGGTGTTATGACAAGCGATACAGTTTTTGCGAAAGATCGGAGCAATCGCTTCTTCGAAGTAGACGGCATCCTGCGACTGCACGAATTCCGTCGGGATAAACACCATCGCGATCGTCGCTATGGCGTTGGCAATTCTCCGAAACCATGTTGAGGGATGCATAGAAAGTTGTAGCGATGAGGCTATTGCGTTTGTCATTGTGGTGCATCTCCGATTCGCAATCGAACGTTGGAGCTAGGGATTTGGAGGGTGTGTTTTAGGCTCTTTTCGGCAGCCATCGGGTCGGGGTTGGGGACTGTTACTAGCACTTCACACAGAGTGCCGAATAGATATTCCCCCAAAGGTGCGTCCTTGGGGATTTGAACATCCAGAGTTCCATCGGCAACGTTGGGCTCTAATTTAATTTCCGCTGCTGTGGTTTTTGTCGCTGTATGATGCAAGCGAACCGTGACGGGTGATTCTCCTCCTGGTCGACGCGCGATGCGAACCGGAATCTTGATCGGCTGGCCTCGAACGGCATCGATCGCGATGGGATCCATGGGCATCTCACCTAGAGCTCCAAGTTCCACGGAAACGGGGCAGCTCGATAAACTGGATTTAGCAATCGACAATGGATGCGAGAGTTTACCAATGGGGCTTCTGTAGGTATCCGAGCTATTCCAGCGTATCTCCAGAGGGGTGGCTGTCCCGGATAGCGTCTGTTCGCCTATCTTGGCAGTGCCCACGACGCTCAACGGATGAACCGTATTAGGGGCCGATGCTGCAATCGCAGAGGAGTTCCAAAGGTTGAGCACCGTATGATTTTGATCGATCGCCAAAACGCCCGCACCTCCAAGAATATCCGGAGGCAATCCGTTAACCTGCAACTCGATGGGAGCAGCGAACCCGTCGAACCTCAATGCATGGACGCTCAACATCCTGGCCCCGAAGGTGCTGATGGTGGAGCTCGTAGCTCGCGTTTGCTCTGGCTCGCGAATCGGATATGCAAAGTGACTTGCAAGCACAAAGCCTGGACGAGCTGTTCTAATTTCCAATGCATATGTCGGCCGGATGCGATCGCGATTGGTGCGTTGTTGGTCGCGGACGGCAAAGCGATAAACGCTCTTCTCCGTGGCACGAAAAGAGAGGTACGAATCCTTGATACCAAAACGCATCTCTGCATTTCCAGTCGCAGGGAAGTCATCGTTTTCTGCCAGCTTGGTTGACTTTTCATTCGGTTGACCAAGGTTCTCGATACGATAGACGATCAGTGCCGAGTCGGTTTGTTGTCCCGCTCTTTGCGACACAACCTCGGCGACTACGTCGGTGTTGGCTTCGCATTCGACATCGATCAAATCGACATCGTCATTTTTGTCAAATCTCCCAGCGACAATTGCGGGGAGCGTAGCCCGCATGGGAGTACGGTTGGGTGCAATCGATTCATCGTGTACAACGGGATTCACATCGCCAGGTGCTCGCAATAGAGCGATTCTCGGATGCCAATCTTCGAACGTACTCGGTAGTGCAGCTGTGCCTTGTTGTAAGTTAGCGTTGCTTTGAGCCAGTTGTCGCCAGTGGGTCACGAGGGCCGTTGGGTCTGCGTCGCCAATGTTCAACGACGTCGGTGAAGTCACTTGTAATGCATAGCGATATTCGGGACCGCCTCGGAACAAATGATCGTGTACGGAAACGATGTAGGGAGTCTTGGCCTTTGCCTGGAAAATCAACTTGGGATCGTGTTCGTTGGACGAGTCGACGGTTGCTACTGTATTCCCGTCCGGGTTCTTTATCGATAGAACCAATCGAGCTCGGGAATCCAAACTGTATGCATAGCATTGCAATAGGATCGTCTGATCTGTATCGAACTGGATGCGATAGTAGTTGAATCCTCGTTCGGGGCATTCGTCTTGGTATCGAGTACCCAACGCAATGGCAGCGGCGTTGTTCTCCGTTTCATTGGCGGTTAGAACAACCCAAGGATCTGCCGATATCCAGAAATTGCGACTATTGGAGAGCCCGAGATCGCTCATGGCACGCAGTTGATACATACCAGGTTGTGTATCCAGGGGTGTGGAGGGGGCAGCTAAACCCGCTTGAGAGTACACAGGTTTGGCTCCCGCGAGCTGATTGCCAATGGCACCATCGAGGGTTGCTGGCGGCTGGCCAATCTGAGCTCCCAATACGTTCAGTGCGTTTAACTCCGGCGCTGGCAATTGAGCAACTGCGCTGGAAGCGAGTCCACCGAGGAACCAGGCCCCAAGGAACCAGGCAAATGCGAAAGCAATAACGGAATAGTATCGCATGGTAGGCGGTGCGGCTAGCGCGGGAATCGCGAGGGGGTGGGAGGGATTGGCAGGCAATTCTTGGGAATTGGTCGGATACCGCTGGGTTGGGTTACCAAACCAGCTTTCTCAACGACACTATCATAGCTCGTTTTCCAGACCAAGTCAGCGCAGCAACACCCTTTGCGACAACTTAGTTCGCTTTACACGAACCAAAATGGCATACTCCGCGACCTAAAAGCGAAAAACGCCTTTCACACAGCCTTGTTTTTGGCCGGCAAAGATGTCGTAGGCTTGGCTGCAATCCTCGGGCTCAAATTGGTGCGTGATGACGCTTTCGATCTGCCAGCTTTCCGATGCGACGCGCTCGGTTAGCTTGCCCATATAGAAACGGGCAGGGCATCTTCCCGTGCGATAGGTGATGCTTTTGTTGTAGGCGTCGGTGGGTGTGAAAGCAAAATGAGGGCTCGAGTGGCATCCGATGACCGCCATGGTTCCACCGGGTCTCAATGCTTCGAATGCAAACTTCTGCGCGTCGGAACGCCCTACCAATTCCATGACGCTGTCGGCACCTCGGCCTTGGGTCATGGAGCGAATGGCGGTCAAAGCATCGTCCGATGGCGCCATGGCCCTCACCCCCAATTTCTCTGCCATCTCGCGACGGCTCTCAACTGGGTCTAAAGCCAAGAGGTTACGAGCTCCCAAGTGCTTTGCAGCCATGATCGACAGTAGCCCGACAGACCCACAACCTAAGATAACCGTCAGCCCAGATGGATCTATGTTGGCCATCTCGGCGCAGAAGTAACCAGTACTAAAATTGTCGCCCAACAACAACGCAGCCTCTGCCGTTAGTCCTGGTGGGATTCGCACCAACGTACCATCCGCCAACGGGACTCGAACTAACTCTGCTTGGCCGCCATGCAATCCTTTTCCGTCCGTTCGCCATCCAATCGCTTGTCCACTTGGACATCGACTAGTGATTCCTTTTTGGCAATAAAAGCAAACGCCGCAACTCGTGGTGAACGGCGAATAAACCCGATCTCCTATTTGCAACGTGCGAACTTCGGAGCCTAATGCGATAACCTTGCCTACAAATTCATGCCCCATAACCGTGCCTGGATCGAGTCCAGGCTCACGCCCAAACAACGGATGAAGATCGGAGCCGCACATCCCTGCAATCTCGACGGCTACGATAGCGTCCGACTGGGACTCGACAATCGGATCCGGTAACTCCATCCACTGGACTTTTCCAATCGAATGAAAACAAATACCCTTCATTTTGCCTGCTATGGGGTTGGAGAAATGCGACAGCCCGACCGATGGGGAGCGATACTATAGCCTTTTTGAGCTACAATGAGTTCAGGTCTTGGCTGTGATGGCGAGACTTTGTGTACGCAGGCGAACCTACCGAATCGGTTTTGCAAACCATTTACTCGCCGACCGATAAAGTACCTTTTTGAAACCACCGTTTTGGTCAGAAATTGGACCAGGATATCAAAGACAGTTGAATCCCTCTATGGCTCGATTTGTTGTTGCGAAACAGTTGTCATGGATGCTCATTTCTCTTGTTTGGGGCGGCATCGCGTCAGGGCACGAGCCAGACGCCAACGCACCCAGCACAACGATTTCCTTTGGAAAGCAAATTCGCCCCATTCTGCAACAACACTGCTTGATGTGCCATGGTGGGGTGAAAAATGCGGGCGATCTGAAACTGACGGATCCCCTGAGCGCGGAATCCGTTGTGGTACCAGGTTCTCCTGACGAGTCATCTCTTTTTGAACGGATTGTATCTAGGGATGACGATGTTCGAATGCCCCCGCCTGAGCACGGTCCATCGTTGTCAGTGGAGCAAATCGGGGTGTTTCGCCAGTGGATAGAGCAAGGAGCCAAGTGGGACCGACATTGGGCATTTGACAAACCTCAGTACCAACCTGTCCCACACCTGGGAAAATGGAGCCAATGGTGCCATGATCCGCTGGATAATTGGGTCTCCAGCCGTTGGAACGAAATGCACGAACTGGAACCCAACCCGCCCTCTGCGCCAAATCAATGGCTTCGTAAAACGACGCTGGCACTGACTGGCTTGCCCCCGACCAAGGAGTCCATGGATGCATTTCAAAAAGATCTCAAGTTCCAGCCCGAACTAGCGTTTGAAAACGCAGTAGATGCCATGCTCGCAGCGCCCACCTATGGCGAGCATTGGGCGACCATGTGGTTAGACCAAGTGCGGTATGCAGACTCCAAGGGCTTGGGGCAAGACGGACCGCGTACCATTTGGAAATATCGAGACTGGGTTATCGATGCATTTAACAAAGACATGCCCTACGATCAGTTTACTCGTATGCAGCTAGCGGGTGATCTTGAACATGCAGGTGGTATCGAAAGTTCGATCGCAACGGCGGTGCATCGATTGACGCAAACGAACGAAGAAGGTGGAACCGACGATGAGGAGTTTCGTGTGGCCGCGGTCGTCGACCGCGTGAATACGACGTGGCAAGTTTGGCAAGGAGCGACATTCGGATGTGTGCAATGCCATGACCACCCATACGATGCCTATCGCCACGAAGATTACTATTCCTTTATGGCCTATTTCAACAACACAGCTGACTGGGACCTAGATCAAGAGTTCCCGGTCGTGCGCGCTCCATTGGATAGTCAACGCAACGCAGAAGTTTCGGCAATCGATAATGCGATTCGAGAAAAGAACCAGACTCTTTGGAATGCAGACTTTCAGTTCTTGTGCAATTCCCAAGTATGGAAACCGCTATCTTCGATGGACGTTTCAAGCAATGCGACTGCAGTGGCTATCGAGCCAGGCGTACCCAACGAGTTCCACACCGTTGGGACGGTAAGTCGCGATACCGATTTTACGATCCAATGGTCCAACAATGAGTCATCCACGCTTGCTGCGATCAAACTGACCCTGAATGGACTGGATCCGGATAGCGCTTTGGTACATACGGAAATCGGAACGGTACTTTCGCAAGTGACATTGGACTGGCGCGCCGATGCCGAAAGCCCTTGGGTAAACGTGGAAATCGACCGCTTGATCGCGGACGAGCCTGAGCCCTTTCTCGACCCCAGCGCGAGTCTCGACCCAAAGAATACAGACGGGTTCGGTGCTTTCGCCAGGATCCAACGCGAACGCAAAACGGCCTTGCTTCTCAAGTCCCCGATGGCCTTGCCCGCTGGAGCGCAAATCAGGCTGATCCTTGCTCATCGGAAATTCGTTCTAGATGCATTTCCGCTCGTGTCAAAGCGTGTCGCAGTTTATGTCTGCAACGACGCAGAGCAAGTGCTTGC
>CAIXME010000170.1 GCA_903920425.1 uncultured Pirellula sp.
CACCATCGACGCCGGCAACATTGCTGGTCCAGCTCCGCTCGGAAACGACGGTCCTGGTTCGAACGCCAAGAGCCCATTCGGCCCTTGGGGTGCGATGGGCACCAAGGATGCTGGCGATACATGGGATGCTTCTTCCATGGAGTAGTTGTTAGCCACTAAAAAGCTTCCAAATGAACCAACCGGCCCCGAAATTTCGGGGCCGGTTTCGTTTTTGCCCTCCATTTCGAGAAACGGGCCCCTCTAGCGCGCCATTTCTTAATGCTAAAGGGGTTGAATTAGTCGTAGAAAAGCTTTTCACGGCGTCGAATTGGACTTTATTTTGAATATCCCCTCAAAAGTGGGAAGAATCGACGAGTATGTTGTTGAGCAGATCCCTCCCTTCCGATATGGTTGATGACATATATTGCCGCGTTGTGCGCGGCATCGATTCTTCTTTTCGTTTGGAGTACTCTCATGAGTCGTCGAAAGTCCGGGGGTTTCACCCTCGTCGAGCTATTGGTGGTCATTGCGATCATCGGTATTCTCGTTGGCTTGCTGCTGCCAGCAGTTCAAGCCGCCCGCGAAGCAGCACGTCGTATGTCCTGCAGCAACAACATTCGCCAAGTCGGATTGGCACTGTTGAACTACGAATCCGCTTACAAGCGATTCCCACCAGGCTTCGGTGGACCCGGTGTCGTCAACGGTTACAACGGTGACCAAGACCTCAACAACGGACGTTTTCCAGTAGGTCGTTTGTCCGCGATCATCTCGATTTTGCCACAAATGGAGCAAAACACGCTCTATCAACAAATCTCGGGCACGTTCACCAACACACGCACGAACAATACCTTCGTCAACCCACAAGCTCCTTGGGACATGGGTCCAAACAATGGTAGCTACACACCTTGGCGTACTCAGGTTGCAGGCATTCGCTGCCCATCCGACCCAGGTCGCATGAACCCAGACGCTGGATGGTTCCTCGACGGTAGCGCTCGCACCAACTACGCATTCTGCTTTGGCGATACTTGCCAAGACGGTGCGAACGGATGGCACCCAGCGTCCAACCGCGGTATGTTCCAAGGCCGTTACAGCCGACGTATGGCTGAAGCAACCGACGGTACAGCGTACACGCTGTTGCTCGGTGAAGTCGCTACTTCGCCAAGCCAAAACTTGGGCGACGGAGCCGGTAAGATCCGCGTTCAAGGCGGTGTTTTGAACAACAAGCCAGGTATCCAAGCTAGCCCGCTAACTTGCAAGGTTCTTGCAACCGGCGATCGCTACCTACCAGCCGAAGAGCCAAACGCTCGTCACTGGCGTGGTATGCGTTACGCTGACGGTGCTTTGATGTTCACCGGCTTCAACACCATTCTCCCACCGAACTCGGCTTCGTGCTCGGGTATCAACGGCGACTGGGACTGGGGCGTTGCATCCGCTAGCAGCTACCACGGCAGCGGTGCTCACGTTTGCTTCGGCGACAACAACACCCGTTACATCCCTAACACCATCGACGCCGGCAACATTGCTGGTCCAGCTCCGCTCGGAAACGACGGTCCTGGTTCGAACGCCAAGAGCCCATTCGGCCCTTGGGGTGCGATGGGCACCAAGGATGCTGGCGATATGTGGGATGCTTCCGCATTCGAATAGTATTCGATTGGGTTTGCATTTGACTTAAAAGAAACAACGGCCCCGAAGCGATTCGGGGCCGTTTTCGTTTCACGTTCCGCCTCGTTGGTAAATATTTGAAACCCGATAGTAAATCCCACACAACCATGCTATTGTGGGGGTGCGTTCTTATGGTCACGCCACACGACTCTTGAATGGAAATCGCGACTAGTGCCGGCACGCATCAAGAACCCCTTAGGGATCCAAGCATTGGATTTCGTTATATCTTCATTGAACTGTGTGTTCATGACAGGAGCAACATCTTGACGATCAAGGTCTTGTTTGTCGACGATCATGAAATCGTGCGGCTTGGACTCAAGCAGATGCTTGTAGGCACGGAGGCGGAGATCACCGATGAGGCAGCCACAGGCGAAGAGGGGCTTGCTCGATTTACTGCCGGCACATTTGACTTGGTCATCGTAGACGTTCGATTGCCCGGCGGCGATGGACTGCAGTTGCTTGGAAAGATCAAGTCGCAGAACCCAACTCAGCCTGTCCTCGTTTTCTCTGCATATGATAACCCTACCTACGTTGCCAGAGCGGTTGCATTAGGTGCTAACGGATACTTGGTTAAAACGGATTGCCGAGAAAAGATAGTGGACTCCATCATCCGCACATCCAGAGGCGAAAGCATATGGAGTCGAGAGGAGTTGCGTCGCGTTACGGGTTCGCTTGCAACGATGCGAGTAGGTAGCGACTCCGAAATCCCGCTGACCCACCGCGAAGGAGAGGTCCTCAAACAATTGTCCAACGGACTGACGAACAAAGAGATTGCGCAATCGCTTGGCATCAGTTACGAAACGGTCAAGGAACACGTCCAACACATCTTGAGAAAAATTGGCGTGTCGGACCGAACGCAAGCGGCGGTCTGGGCCGTGCGAAAGAACCTCGTCTAGCACACCATCGACTCACCGGCTCGCGCAAATGCGACAAGCACCCCATACCTCTCCATGGGTCATTTCTTCAGCCGCTTCATGGTCGCTTCAACGGAACTAAGCAGTGCTTTTGCTTTGTTTACCGTCTCTTGATACTCACTGGTAGGGTCGCTGTCAGCGACGAGCCCTGCACCCGCTTGGATGTAGACCTTGCCTTTGCAAATCACCATGGTTCGAAGGGTAATACAGGTATCCATGTTCCCGCGGTAATCAAAGTACCCAACGGCACCTGCATAAGGCCCACGACGCGTCGGCTCTAACTCATCGATGATCTCCATCGCGCGAACCTTAGGTGCGCCGCTGACGGTGCCGGCGGGCAAGCATGCTTTGAATGCGTCCATAGCATCCATTTCATCTCGCAACACACCGGTAACGGACGAAGAGATATGCATCACGTGCGAATAGTTCTCGATCACCATTAAATCGCTCAATCGCACGGAGCCGAACTTGGCAACGCGTCCGATATCGTTTCGCCCGAGATCAACGAGCATGACGTGTTCCGCTCGCTCCTTAGGATCGGCGAGGAGTTCTTTTGCTAGCTGCTGGTCTTCCTCATGCGTTTTTCCGCGTGGCCGTGTACCAGCAAGCGGACGAACCGTCGCAACGCGATCTACAACCCGGGACATGACTTCTGGACTGCTACCCACCAATGTACAGTGCGGCGTCCGCACGAGGAACATAAAGGGGCTCGGGTTGATCACACGCAATGAACGATAAATCTCCAACGGATCGCTGTCGCATTCTATTTCAAATCGCTGACTGAGCACGACTTGAAAGATATCGCCAGCTCCGATGTATTCACGGCATTTCCTGACCGCGTTTTCGAACCCCTCTTGGCTAAAGTTTGACTTCGGAACTAGCGAAGGAGGTACCCCCAGTTCGATATCGGCGGCAGGAAGCGGGGGCAGAGCCCGGCTCAACTTTTCGGTAACCTCGTCGACGCGACGGACTGCTTCTCGATACGTTTGTTCGTCGGGGACGCCTGTTTCCTTGGCGACGAGATTCAATACCATTACCGTCTTGTTGACGTTATCGAACACGACGAGCATGTCGTAAAAACCGAAATCAAGATCGGGAAGCCCGCGATCGTCGAGCGGAGCATTGGGCAATCGCTCGACGTAACGAACGACGTCATAGCCGGCATATCCGATGGCTCCGCCTACGAAAGGTGGCAGATCGGGGATGCTGGCAACCGTTTGCTTTCCTAACTTTTCTCGCAAAAACGCAAGCGGGTCCGCAACGGTGGATTTAGTAACGGCACCTTGATGATGCCATTCGACTTGGTCGCGATAGGCGAGGATTCTGGAGCGGGGATGGATGGCGATG
>CAIXME010000171.1 GCA_903920425.1 uncultured Pirellula sp.
AGCGGTGCTATTCATGTCATGCGGCAATATCGAAGCCAGCTTTGGCACCAAGAAAATCAGCGGTTTGCGAGGTGTGATTCGGGTTATGCCGTTCAGTGGATGGGCGTTCATGCTGGGAGTGTTTGCCCTGCTCGGGTTCGCGCCGTTCGGTAGCTTTATCGGCGAAGTGATCATGCTGAGTAATATGGCCGAAGGTGGCTATCTCTTGGTGTTTTTCTTTGTCTGCATTGTGTTGACGCTGGTGCTAATCGCCTGCGGTAGAGCGTTGTTCCCCATGATTTGGGGGGACTCCAGCGATGAAGGTGTTCGGCACAAAGATCCTATCATGTCCAATATCGGAAGCGTGCTGTTTATCGGGGTGCTGGTTTCGCTCGGAATCTATACTCCAGCTCCCGTTACCGACCTGCTACAAGAGGTAGCCGTGACCTTGATCGCAAAAGACGAAGTCCCAACACAAACGGAGTCTCCAGTTGATAATGCCGCGGCATTACCTAATAAGGTCGTGGAATAGATGGGCTCGGGTGGGGCGTTCCTGGAATTTGAATACTCAGAGCATTACCGATAGAACAATACCAAGGTTACAACCAAAATGACTCATCCCAATGTCCTATTGGAGGATTCGGCAGGCTCGCGATTAAATGTGCCTGCGTTCCAAAATCAGGTACGGACTGCGCTGCAGCGTGGCGATCGTTTGCTCAGCCTGTTCGGAACCAAGAAGACCGGCCAAGATAGCGAATTGCCCCAGGTTCACGCGTTGTTTGTTGATAAAAACAAGCGGATGCACCATGTGCGTGGGGAATTGAACGGATCCGCCTATCCAGCGATGACGTCTGAGTTTCCTGAGTTGCATTGTTTCGAACGCGAGCTGCATGAGCAGTACGGGGTTGCTGTCAGTGATCACCCGTGGTTAAAGCCTATTCGATTCGAGGCGGGAAATCTGCTACGCATGAATGACTATCCTTTCTACAAACTGGAAGGAAAAGAAGTACACGAAGTTGCCGTGGGGCCAATTCACGCTGGAGTGATCGAGCCGGGGCACTTCCGCTTTATGTGCTTTGGCGAAAAGGTTTATCATTTGGAAATCCACCTGGGTTACCAACACCGCGGGATTGAGAATCTACTGAGGAACGCTCCCTCGCATCGCGTGGCTGTCATGCTAGAAAGCGTTGCAGGTGATTCCGCCGTTGCGTATACGCTTGGTTATTGTCGTGCCTGGGAAGCTTTATGCGGGATCGAGGTCAATCCGCATGTAGAAGTGGTTCGGAGCGTGGCTTTGGAATTGGAGCGGATTGCCATGCATCTCGTCGGGCTAGGTGGACTAGCAACGGATGTTGCATTTCTGCCAGGCAGTTCAACGTATGGTCGTTTGCGTACCACCGTCATCAATTTATCGATGCGATTGTGTGGTAGCAGGTTTGGACGCAGTTGGTTTCGACCTGGGCAATTGAGATTTGCATTGAAACAGGCTCAGAAAGAGGATATTCGCAAGAGTCTCGGTCTGCTGACCAGAGACATCGCCACGATCAACCGGCTCTTTCAGAATTCCAGAACGGTTCGCCACCGATTATGCACCACAGGGGTCGTAACAACCGAGATAGCCAAGGAAATTGGCCTTGTCGGTATGTCTGGGCGAGCA
>CAIXME010000172.1 GCA_903920425.1 uncultured Pirellula sp.
CCCGCCCAAAGTCACGCGTGAAAAGCGTGACTACCAAACTGGTTTCGCTCCATGGTACTGCTCGCAGTACGATCGCTTCACTGTGTTCAGAAGACATCAGTCCCTGGTACTCGTCTTAGCGAGCTGGTATTCGAATCAGCGTGGAAGTCGACCTACAAATACTTTGGGTCGATATTCGTGGTCGCGCTTTCGAATCACCTTAACTGACTGAATAATGTCTGGACGCAGCGTCGTATCTTTGCGTTGCTTGTCATCGGAAAGGTCCATAGCGCGGAACATGGAGATAGAGGATTGCCCCTCGATAATTCGACCGAAGACGGTATAGGTTCCGTCATACTCGGGTTTGGGGATATGCGGGAAAAAGAACTGAGCTCCACCGCTGTTCACATCCATACGTTCGGTTTCCGGCAATCGTCCCAAAGCGACTGACAAACAGCCCCGGAAATGGTCGCGGTGGTTTGGCAGTTCTGCTTCGCCGGGAATGGTGTAGCCAGCGTTGCCACTACCGTCCCCTTTCTCGCAACCCGTTTGAACACAGAGGTGTTGGACAACGCGATAGAACGGTAGCCTCTTAAAGTAGTTTTGCTCGACGAGGTAGATAAAGCTCTTTACGGCCTCGGGTGCCGAGTCTTCGTATAGTTCCACGACAATACGACCTTTGGAGGTGATGAACTCGACGCGAGGATTATCGTCGCGGATAGCTTCGGCTTTTCGGATCTCCAGTTCCCTCGCCCATTTTTCTCGGAGTGATGCAAATTCACCCAAGAAGTGTGCTCCCATCGTGGGCAGCGTTCCGGACTCCATCAAAGGCATCCAGCATTGTTCGGCAAAGTCAAAATCATTGGACGCGTAGCCGACCAAGCCGGCAGCAATGAGAACCTCGTCGTTGTCAAGTTTGTCGGCGTTAACGAGGGCCTTTGCAGGCTCGAGCCAGCCTTCGAATCGATCGCGTTCTACGTCATAGAGCAACATTTCTCGCAGCGATTCGCCGATCGAAACATACTTGTCCGGATCCGACGCATAAACAACGCCCGCTTTGCCGAGCCAGTCCTGGTAGGCTGCCGAAGCGTTCGCGATGCTGGTTGTCCATCCGGTGGTGATCGATTCCTCGACTTCCTTGGTAAACTCGGTCGCCAATTGCTGGCGGTGTTGAACTTGATCCAACTCGGTCATTGCAGCCCGGAACGCCTGAAATGCTTTTTCGTACTCCAGCGCGAGTTGCGATTGGTCTTCGGCGGGAATGGTGCCGAAATTTTGGTAGCGTTTGATTCGTAGCTCATTCTCCATCATGTCCTTTTGCTGCTTTCGCGCTGCCCGTTCCTCTGGGGTCAGGACTTTCTTTTTGGCAGCGGGCTCCCCCTCGGAATCCGACGGGAGAAGAGGTTGGGCGGTGGCTATCGCCGAACACATCATCGAAATGCATAACGCAGTTTGGATCCGAACAATCCAAGCGAGTTTGCTGGCCAACGGCCTTTGGGCTTGGTGGCGTCGAATGGACGTGTGGGAGCTAAAGAGCGAGGAAAGCACTGGCTGGAATCGAGCAATTGACATACGCTTTATGGTTCAGCTGTAGAAGCTTGTGATTGGGAATAAGACAACTTTATCGGATGGAAATCATATTGGAAACGACCACGCTCCGGATCATTGCCGGTAACCTTCGAACTCGCAAAATTCAATTTGCAGTCGATCCGCGAACCCGCCCAATGAAAGACCGAACGCGAGAAGCGGTGATGAGTTTGCTGGGTGGTACGTTTCGAGACGCGATCGCGTTCGATTTATTTGCTGGAACGGCCGTTTTAGCCTTTGAAACGATCTCCCGGGGGGCCGTACAAGGAATCGTGTTCGAGATTCTCAAGTCTGCAAGCCGAGAGATCCTCTCCAACGCGAAATCGCTGGGGATTTCGGACAAATTGACGGTTTTGCAGACAGACGTGCTCGATTGGTCTGAAGGGCTGCCTGAAAACATGGAGCGTTTCGGATTTGCAGAGAATCAAATTTGGGTCGTTTTTTGCTGCCCCCCCTACGCGCTGTGGGAATCGGAAGGGGATCGAATACTGAACGCGTTGAATCGATGGTGGGAATCGGCTCCGAGCGG
>CAIXME010000173.1 GCA_903920425.1 uncultured Pirellula sp.
ACACTCCTCAAACAATTGGCAAAAATGGACCGCCATGAACCCGCGGGCTACGCGTCAAACGCAAGCATTGAATATCGATGGTTGGTTCATCGATATCTTGCCGGACTTCAACCAAGATGATCCGGAGGTAACGACCTATCTGATCCAGAACTCGATTTGGTGGTTGCATGAGATCGGGTTTGATGCGATTCGAATGGATACGTTGCCCCATGTGCCTCGCACGTTTTGGAAAGAGTGGGCCAGCGCCATCAAGAAAGAGTATCCGAAGACCACGATTCTCGGAGAGTTATTCGATTCCGACCCTGTGTTGCTTTCGTATTATCAAGCGGGCCGAACAGGTCATGATGGAATCGATACACAGATCGACACGCTTTTTGATTTTGGACTTTTTGGCCCGATACGAGGGACGTTTGCACAGGGAAAGAACGTTCGCGACGTCGCGCAGGTTTTAGCAAAAGACTGGCTCTATCCAAATCCGAACGTACTCACGACGTTCGCCGGCGTTCATGATATGCAGCGATTTATGAGCGAGAATGGTGCAACGGCAGAGGGATTGAATTTGGCTTTCACATTGATCATGACTTCACGCGGTACTCCGTTGATTTACTATGGCGATGAGATTGCCATGCAGGGTGGTGCGGATCCGGATAATCGCAGAGACTTTCCGGGTGGGTTTCTCGGAGATACGCGAAATGCATTTGATGCCAAATCGAGAACCGAGGAGGAATCGCGTGTATGGAATCACGTTGCGAATCTTGGAAAGCTCCGACGAGAGCATGTGTCGCTCAGGCGTGGTAAGAGCCTCGATTTGGTAGACCAGGAGCAGCAGTTTGTTTATGCCAGGGTCTCGGAATCCGAATCGGCGATTGTTGCGATCAACAACGATACAAAGCCAGCGTCGTTGCGTTTCGAAGTCTCTATGTTGCCTGTTGCCAGCTCTATCCTGTCTTCATCTCAATGGGATGACGCAGCCGGTATGGCCGATGCGTTGAGCGTCCAGGATGGTCAAGCCTCCGTAGCGTTACCGCCTCGAAGCGCTGGAGTCTATTTGCTAAAGGCAAAGTAGTTCGCGCTGTAGACGTTCCCTCTCCTCCTTTTCTTTTATTGGGTACAAGAAAGTCAACTATCGTGAGTAACCTCCAAAAACCGGCGTTATCGTTTTGGCAAATTTGGAACATGAGTTTTGGCTTTCTCGGGATTCAGTTTGGGTGGGGGTTGCAGATGGCGAACATGACCCCGATTTACACGTATCTTGGAGCTGACGAGAACAAGCTGCCTTATCTGTGGTTGGCTGGTCCTATTACGGGCTTGTTGATACAGCCACTCGTAGGCGCAATGTCCGATCGAACTTGGAACCGGTTGGGCCGGCGAAGGCCTTACTTTTTGATCGGTGCGATTATTTCGAGTATTTGTCTGTTATTGATGCCGCACTCTCCATCGGTCTGGATTGCGGCCGGATTGCTTTGGGTGTTGGACGCGTCCATCAACATCACCATGGAGCCGTTCCGCGCTTTCGTCGGTGACAAGTTGCCAGATGAGCAACGGACGACGGGCTTTGTGATGCAATCGTTTTTTATAGGAATCGGGCAGACACTGGCAAATCTATTGCCGTGGTTACTGACGACGCTCGGTGTCGTTGGCGTTATGGCCAGTGGTATCCCATATTCAACGTTGATCGCCTTTAGTGTTGGAGCAGTCTTCTTCTTGGTGGCCGTATTGTGGACTGTGTTCACCTCCAATGAGTACCCACCGGAGAACCAAGAGGAGTTTCAAAAGCAATGCTCGCAACCGTTGCTGCAATCGATCTATCATGAAGTAACGGGCGCATTGATCGACATGCCTGCAACCATGAAACAGTTGGCCATCGTGCAGTTCTTTACATGGTTCGCGCTTCCGTGCATGTGGCAGTTTTATGGTATCACGGTTGCTCGCCATGTTTTCCATGCTGCTGACGAGAAATCCGATTTGTTTCGCGAGGGGACGGAGTGGGGTGGGCTTTGCTTTGCCATCTACAACGTCGCCTGTTTCTTTATCGCGTTTGTTTTGCCGGTATTGGCAAACCGCATGAATCGCAAATGGGTGCACGCGCTGTGTCTGACGATCGGTGGAATTGGGTTGATATCCACGCTAGTTGCCAATGACAAGTATTTCTTGTGGGTGGGAATGGCGGGTGTTGGAATTGCTTGGGCATCGATTTTGTCGATGCCTTATGTGATTCTCGCAGGAGCGATCAAGCCGGAGAGAATGGGTGTCTACATGGGTGTATTCAACCTTTTTATCGTCTTTCCGCAGGTTGTGATGACATTGGTCGTCCCTCAAATATACGAATCGCTCCTGGGAAAGGATCCTCGCAACGTGGTGGTTTTGGGGGGCGTAATGCTGCTCGTGGCTGCTGCGAGCGTTTGCTTGGTAAACGACGTAGCGGACAAAGGCAAGCTGGTTGAAGCGTAAAATTGCTGCTCGCGAGCTCAAGTTCACACACAATTCAACATAGGGGGTGGACAGGGGCTAGGATGTTTGTGTAAGAAGAAAGACTTCCAAAAACAAATATTCCTAATGTTGCGGTGTTCAACCATGAAGAATCGATTGCGCCCTTGGCTATGCGTCCTGCTATCTGCTTTTGCAACCACAAGCGGTGTCCCCGCGGCGATGGGTATGGAACTGGGACCTGCCTCCGCGATAGCTAACGCAGAGATTGGCGCGAAGTTCGATGGCTTTCGCCTGACGGATTTTCAAGGCAAAGAGTGGACTCATCAAGAGCTTCAAGGCAACAAAGCGATCGTCTTTGCATTCGTCGGGACACAATGCCCGTTGGCAAAGTTGTATTCCGCGAAACTTGTCGAACTGGACAAGCGATACCGCGATCAAGGCGTGGTATTCGTCGCGGTTGACTCCAACGTGCAAGACAGCTTGGCAGAGATGACGGCTCACGCTCGCAAGTTTGGATTTGAGTTTGCCTTCTTGAAGGACCCAGCTCAAGATTTGGCCAATCGCCTAGGAGTGACGCGTACGCCTGAGGTTTGCGTTGTCGATAGTGAGCAGCGGATACGCTATCGCGGCCGAGTCGACGATCAGTTTGGAATTGGCTACACCAAAGACAAAGCATCAACATTTGAATTGAGCGATGCGTTGGATGCCATTCTCAAAGACCGCGAAGTTCAAGTAACGACCTCTTCTGCTTCAGGCTGTTTGATCGGCCGTGGTCCTCGTGATTCGGCTGATGCTGAATTGGGGATAACCTATGCAAAGCAAGTCAGTCGGATTTTGCAAAATCGTTGCGTCAGCTGTCACCGTCCAGGTGAAATTGGCCCAATGGATTTGAGCAACTACGATGATGCGTCTGCATGGGCCGACATGATCGTTGAGGTCATCGACGACAAGCGAATGCCTCCGTGGCATGCAAGCCCCGAGCATGGCAATTTCGCGAACGACCGTCGCATGCCGGACTCGGAGATTGCAACTGTCAAAGCGTGGGTGAAGTCTGGTGCCCCACGTGGTGTGGCCAGTGAGGAGCCTGCTCCGTTGCAATTCGTCGATGGATGGCAGTTGCCACGCGAGCCTGATCTCATCGTGCCAATGTCGGATAAGCCTGCAGAGATCCCAGCCCGAGGAGATGTGAAGTACCAGTACTTCGTCGCAGATCCAAATATCACAGAGGATACTTGGGTCAACGGCATGGAGATCGTGGCGGGGAACCGAGCCGTTGTGCATCATATTCTCGTCTTTGTCAGGGAAAAAGGGACCAAGAAGCGTTCTCTCGACGGAGAGCGAGGTTTTCTAGTTGGTTATGTGCCAGGGACGCGCGCTGCGATGATGCCAGAGGGAATGGCAAAGCGAATCCCCGCTAACAGCGAGTTGGTCTTCCAAGTGCATTACACCACTAATGGAACCGCTACCACGGATCTGAGCAAAGTTGGCTTTCTCATTGCCGACAAAAAGACGATTACCCATGAGATTCAGACAACAAGTGCGGTTCAACCTGAACTGAGGATCCCACCCAACGAAGGGAACTACAAAACCAACGCAATACAACCGGAGGAATTACCCGATTGCGAATTGCTGTCGATGAGTCCGCACATGCACGTCCGCGGTAAATCATTCCGTTACACGGCGGTGATGCCGGACGGAAAACGTGAAGTGCTGATGGACATACCTCAGTATGATTTCAATTGGCAAACCGAGTACCGGTTGAGTGAGTACAAAAAACTGCCCAAGGGAACACGCATGTTCTGCGAAGCCGTTTTCGATAATTCTGCAAAGAATTTGAATAACCCTGACCCCAGTTCGTGGGTCCATTGGGGAGACCAAACATACGAGGAAATGATGATTGGCTACTTTCATATTTCCGTACCGATCGATCCCAAAGTGGGGCGTGCTGAGGAAGTTCGCAAGGCAAAGCTTGCTCGTCCTACACCTATTCAAATTTTCTCCATGCTCGATACCGACGGGGATGACAAATTGCTGAAATCCGAAGTTCCCAAACAGTTGCTGCCCACCTTTGAAAAGCTGGACAAAAATGGGGATGGAATCCTTGAGCGAGCAGAAGTTCCAAAGTAACGCATGGTTGAACTGGAAAAGATAATTCAGGCGATTGCGGACGCTGGTGGAATCGCATACGAAGTAGGCGGTTGCGTACGGGACCAGATTTTGAAAAAGCCAAACAAAGACTTCGATATCGAAGTCTTTCATTTGGACGCAGCAGCGTTGACGAAGATTCTTGCACGATTTGGACGCGTCAACGAAGTGGGCGTGTCGTTTGGTGTTATCAAGCTTCACCCAGGTCGAGGCGAAGAATTGGATTTCACTCTGCCTCGTCGCGAGAGCAAATCGGGACGAGGGCATCGAGGATTTCTTGTTGAGGTCGATCATACGATGACGGTGGCAGAAGCCTCGCTACGAAGAGACTTTACCATCAACGCGATCTATCGAAACGCTCATGACCAGCAGTTGATTGATCCACACGGTGGAATCCAGGATCTTCAGAATAGGGTTCTAAGAGCGACGAGCAAGCATTTCGCAGAAGATCCCTTGCGAGTACTTCGGGGAATGCAGTTCGCGGCTAGATTCGATGCGGAGATGACGCAGGACACGATTGAAATGTGTCGGTCCCTCAATGAAGAGTATGCGACACTTGCGTTGGAACGAATCTGGAATGAGTGGTTCAAGTGGGCCACCAAGGGGATCAAGCCAAGCAAAGGATTGGAGCTTCTACGCGATACGAATTGGATCATCAACTATCCTGAACTTGAGGCCTTGTGCGGTACAGAGCAGGATTCGGTTTGGCACCCAGAAGGAGACGTTTGGGTTCATACGTTGCACGTATGCGATGCCGCTGCCGAGATTGCGGAACGTGATCAACTAGATGATCTTCAACGATGTATTTTGATGTTTGCGGCTTTGTGTCACGATCTTGGCAAACCTGTGACCACAGTGATGAGCGACGGACGCTGGCGTTCCCCTGGACACTCAGAAGCTGGCGTACCGATTGCCGAGTCCTTTTTGGCGAAGATCGGTTGTCCCGTCTCCATCGTAGAAATAGTCCTGCCGCTCGTTGCGGAGCACCTGGTTCACATCCATGGAGAGGCGTCCAAGAGAACGGTTCGAAGGCTGGCGTTTCGCCTTGGTAAGGCAACCATTATTCAGTTGGCTAGATTGGTCGAAGCCGACATGGGAGGACGTCCTCCATTGCCCAAGAAGACATCCGCAGCGATGACTCAGATGCTGGATCTTGCAAACGAGATGGACGTTTCTCTGGCCAAGCCTGAAATGCTGGTTCAGGGGCGGCATCTCATCGCGTTGGGATATCAGCCTGCAAAGTGGTTTGGCGAGGTGTTAAAGAACTGCTACGAAGCACAATTGGACGGACTGTTTGAAAACGAGCCCGATGGATTGCAGTTTCTAGCTGGGCAACTCCAGTTGATCCAACCAGTAGGATCCAAGGATTAAAAGAGTGACCGGTTTCAACTTGCCAACGCGATTGGCTTGATGCGTTTACCGTTGGATCGCAATTCAACGGCCGATGTTGGAATTGTTATTTCTTAGGAAGTATGCGGATGCGAATCCGAATGATATCGGCGGGTTCGTCTTTATCCTCCGTAGCGCGTTTCGCCGGGGGCGTATCTGCCGAGTTGATTGCTGCTTGCCCAGCGACAGCAATTGTGTCGGTGCTCAGCGCGTCGTGCGCTTTTTCCTGTTGTGCTTGTACTTTCGAATCTTGCGAGACTTCGGGGAGTTCGTTCTGAAAGAAGAATTCCAGCGAGGTGGCAGGTGGCTCGAACTGTACGGGAATGCCGATTTTTTGGAGCAGCAGCGAACCGTCTGCCCATTGGCTTCGAGGAATTAAGAAGTCGACGACGTACTCGTCGTTTGTGTTCGCTGAAGGGCTTACTTCCTTTGGCGACAGAATAATGTAGGGCAATGAAGCAGCTTCATCGGAGGCAGTCTTTGGTTCGCCTGGCTTCTCTGGTGCTAGCCTCGTCCGTTCCTGATCCGAATTCTGGAGCGGATTGCTTTCCCGCTTTTCCAAAACGATATGCGAATCGGGTAGGCTCTTTTTTAAAGAGAGTAGATCCGAACTAGCTACTGTCTCGTTCAGTCTAAACTCGTAGGTATTCGCTCCGATCCCCGGTGACACTTTCCAGGTTTGGGTATCGCCGAAACGAAGGTAGTAATCCGAGCGGGACCAACTCTGCTCTAGAGTGCCTATCGCCGCGGATGTTTCCTCAGGTCGTTGCTGAATCGTTTTCTCTTGAAGTTGTAGCTCGAACCGTTTGCTTGCCTCGGACTCAGAAAGAAGTTTCGAGAGAGCCATGCTAAACTCATCGGATAGGAGCGGTGGGGCCTGTTCCTCGAGTCTTACACTGTCGAGTCGGTTGTCTTGAGCTGTCGCGGAGGGCAATTCCATGGCAAGCTTAGCTCCCAGTTGCGAGGCGTCCTGTTTCAATGACTTGGGGTCCATTGGTTTGGGAGCCATCGAATTCAAGATGGGGCCCTCGGTTGCCTGGTCGACCGAGTCTTCGCCATCGCTTCCCATTTGTTTTGTTTGGATTTTCGCTTTGGCTGGATCGGAGAATCGTTTGATATTCAAGCGTTCTTGTTTGTCGGCAGCAGGAGCTGCTTCGGATTGCTCCTTGCTTTCTAACCACAATTCCTGAGTGGTTGGCGACGGCGCATCACCAGCTTCGCTCGTCGCAGCAGGTGGCATGCTTTTCAGATTACTGCCGGCAGGGGGCGCGTTCGAGGCCGCTTCGCCAGGGTATACCGTATCACCGTTGGGCCCATTTAGAGTGGGGGCCACCGATGGTGCGACCGATCTCCCGGGTGCTGTCCTGGTTGAATCCAGCTCGGGGGTGAAACCAATCGTTGCACCTGAGTCGCGTACGAAATTGGACAAGAGCAGTCCACCTATGCCGAGAGTAACCAGCAGCAATGCTGCGAGGCTCGCGAGTCGTTGCCATTGGATTGGTGATTCGCTGGTTGTCTTGGGGAGTTGGACGGTTGTTGTCGTTTTCGCCGTATCTTGATCGATGGTCGAAGAGGAGTCAGTAAGTTCAGCGGAGTTCCATGGCCCACGCGAGAAAGACCGTTCGGGCGAATTGGCATGGAGATGTCTTACCAGTGCGCGCACTGAGGACAACTCGGCAAGTAGTTTCTGCAGCGTCGGTGAGTCTGCCAACTTCTGTTCGACGAGTTCGCGTTCCTGCGAGGTCAATTCATCATCCAAATAGGCAGAGAGAAGGCTTTCATCGAATTGGGGATCGTCCGCTTGCATTATGTATTTCCTTCTTGAGACAAAGCAGAGGATCGATTGTTGGGGGCAATGCCCGATTCACCTTGGTTGGCGCAGGATGGGCCCATGCCCATGGACTCCATAATATCTTTTAGTTCCAATCGAGCGCGATGCAGTCTGCTGCGCACGGTACCCAATGGCAGATCCAGCATCGCTGCAATGTCGGAATAATCCAGCCCTTGCAAATCTCGTAACGCAATGATGTTTCTGCGTTCTGGTTCTAGCCTGGACATGGCGAGTTGGACCAATTGGCCTGTCTCTTTCGCTATGGTGATTGCGTCCGGTGTGGTTGCTTGTGATTCGCTGGATTCCTGTGTTTCCAGCAATTGATCGCCGACGCACTTTTTCGTGGTGCGCTTTTGTTTGCGTTGCAAATCGATCGCCAAATTGAACGCGATGCGATGAAGCCAGGTATAGAACGAGGAACGCTGTTCGTACTGCTTAATTTTTCGAAATGCAGTGATGAAGGTATCTTGTGTGATATCCTCTGCGTCCTGTCGATTTCCGAGCATGGCTAGCAGCGTCGCATAGATGCGTCGTTGGTAATTCTCAACGAGAATTTCGAATTTTGCGGATTGCCCAGCTTGGATAGTCGCGATCAAAACCATTTCTTCCTCGGGAGTTAGTACTGTATTCACCGACGAATCCATGGCCAATCCAGTTCCCGATTGTTGCGATACTAACCGTAAAGAGGCACTAATTTCCGAGTCAAGTACGCCATCAGTGGCTTCGAGGATAGTTTTGACTGCGTGGCCTTTTCCATTAAATCCGTTGGTTTAAGGCAGCTTCCGAACGAGTGCACATGCTGGCGTAGCCAGTTTAGGAGCGGCGCGAAATCCCCATTGGCAACCATCGCAGGTATGTCGCCCAGTTCCGTTTCCGCAGCGGCCATCAGCTGGGCTGCAAAAATGTTGCCCAGAGTATACGTCGGGAAGTAGCCGATCAAACCCGCTGCCCAGTGAACGTCTTGCATGACTCCCTCTCGATCATCTTTCGGGCGGATACCGAGATAGGATTCGTAGCGATCTCCCCATGCCGAAGGCAGTTCTTCGCAGGTTAGATTGCCGTCGATGAGCTCTTTCTCCAGTTCAAAGCGAAGCAAGATATGGAGGTTGTAGGTTGCTTCGTCGGCTTCGATACGAATCAGGCTCGGTTCGACGCGGTTGAGATCCGCAAAGATCTGGTCGACGGACACATTCTTGAGTTGTGGGAACCGTTGTTGTGCGTGTGGCAAGCACCACTGCCAAAACTCTCGCGACCTGCCGACCATGTTTTCCCAAAGTCTCGATTGCGATTCGTGGACACCCAGCGATGCGGCGTAACCTGCCGGCATCCCGAACCATTCCGTTGGTAGTCCTTGTTCGTACAATCCATGGCCTGCTTCGTGGAGGGTTCCGTATAGCCCGCTGCTAAACGAATCTTCAAAGTATCGTGTTAGGATGCGATGATCATGGGGGCCGAGTGTCGTGCAAAACGGGTGGACTGTTTCGTCGAGGCGACCTCGGTCAAAATCAAATCCGATCTGAGTTGCCACCCATTTAGAAAGCTCCTGCTGCTGTGCTACATCGAATATCCCAGCAATGGACTTGCCATCAGGGCCGCTCTTGGAGTTGGTGAGGCGTTGAACGAGAGGAACGAGTTGCTCACGCAACTCGGTAAAGACAACGGCGATCTCGTCTGACTTTGCATGTTCTTCGTACTGATCGAGCAAGCTATCGTATTTGCACGCATGGTTTTTAGAGAGGATCGTGGCTTCCTCTCGGCGCAACGCTACGATTTCTTTGAGGATAGGCAAGAAAGCAGCGTAGTCGTTCTTAGGTTTTGCCAGCGACCAAATTTGTTGACCGACGGTAACTGCCCGTGCCGTGCGTGTTACCAGGTCTAAAGGAAGCTGAACGCTTTTGTCAAAGTCCCGCTTTAATCCGCGAATCGAAGCAGCTACCGGGCTATCGGAAGGATGAGCAAGCTCGGAGTTTGCCAGCTCGCTCAACCAAGCCCCGTAATCGCAGTTGGTGGCGCGCTGGTGAATCAAGCCGCTCAAGAACGCGACTTGGTTTGCTCTGAATTCAGCAGCATGCGCCGGGATACCCGTTTGTTCGTCCCATTCCAGCAACGCCAGCGTGCTTTCTAGGAGCGACGTTTCACGTACATAATCGTACGTCTTTTGGAACAAGGCCTGCGATTGACTCGTATTCAATTACTACTCCACTATCCGCGTCGCATCGCAATTTGGTCCTTCATGAACTTCAGACCTTGTTCTGCAAGTTGCAGTTCGGTGCCGAACATGCGTCGCCAAATCTTGGTCGCAGCGGCGAGTTCAGGAAGAGCGAGTCCGAACGCTTCGATTACAAGCCATCCATCGTATCCGATGGATTGGATGGCATCGAAGTTTTCCTTCCATCGAACATTGCCATGCCCCGGAGTGCTGCGATCGTTTTCGCTGATGTGGATATGGCAAAGCATATCCTTGATGTCGTGAAGAGCTTTCGGCAGGCTCTTTTCTTCGATGTTGGCATGGAACGTGTCGTACATCATTCGGCAGTGGGTGTGATTGACCTGCCGGCAGAATTCGGCTGCGTCCGCTTGCGCGTTGAGAAAATAGACTTCAAAACGATTGAGCGGTTCTACGCCCAGCATGACGTTCACTTTGCCAGCATGTTCGGCGGTAGCTCTCATGCTTTCGACGCCCCAGTTCCATTCGTCCTTGGTTCTGCCTGCACCAGTGAAATACCCCAGTGCGGAGTGGTAGGGTCCGACCAGTGTTTGCACGCCAGCAGCCGCACAGCA
>CAIXME010000174.1 GCA_903920425.1 uncultured Pirellula sp.
GCTCTGAATGGGATCGCCAAGAAGGCACACGTCAAGTGTGTTGGAGCACGCGGACTTCGTGGCATCATCGAAGAGATTATGCTCGATGTGATGTTCGAACTGCCTGATCAAGAGCCAGGCACCATCTACACCATCGATGTGGATGCGAACGATGGTAAACTACGCCACTACAAGAGTGTTCCACAACGCAAAGAAAGTGCGTGAGCATAACGCTCCGTGCTCTTCCCAGTCCAAGGCTAAACGATCCTCGTTCAGTGGCAAATGCTGTTGAACGAGGATCTGTCTTTTTAGTTTCACGAGATCAACAACATGTCAAAGAACCAACTCAAACGCCCTCGGCGAAACAACACCGTCACCAAACACCAGCTGAATTGGCTTTGGGGACACTCCTCTGTTTTCGATACATTGACTGCGGGTCGTTGGCGAGTTTACGAGCTGTACGTAACCGAGCAGATCGCAATGCAGAACGCGGAACGCTTTGCAGTCGCGAAAGAAAATGGAACGGAAATCCATATCGCTGATGAAGCAAAATTGACAGAGCTGTCGGGTGCACGCGATCATCAAGGGATTGTCGCTCGGGTCTCCAAGTACCCGTATCTGACCATGGATCAATTTCCGGAACTCATTAAGCGAACCGGCGATTCCGAGAAGTCCTTGTTGCCTTTGGTCGTTGTTGCAGACAGGATTCAAGATCCGCTACAGTTTGCCGCTTTGCTGAGATGCTGTGATGCTGCAGGCGTTTCGGCGATGGTCATTGGCGAACATTGCCAAGCCCAAGTGACGACGCAGATCGCACGCGCATCACTTGGCGCGGTCAATCATTTTCCGATTGTCCAGTGCGGAGATCTGCCAGTCGCCGCCGCGCAAATCAAAGAACTCGGTTGTTCCTTGGTTGCCATTGATTCGGCGTCGGAAACGAGCCTTGGCGAAGCGAAACTCGATGTTCCACTCGCTCTTTTGCTCGGCAGCGAAACGTTAGGACTGAATCCTTTGCTGGCTTCGTTATGCGATATTCAAGTCCGAATACCAAGCTTTGGCAACCATGTATCGCTCCATGCGGCAGTAGCAGCGGGTGTCGTCCTCTACGAAACGCGACGCCAGCAGTCAGCATCTCACGACCGTATCGTACCCTGTACGACCACCCCGTAGATCATGTCGTCTCAGCGCGGTTGTTGAGCGACTTGCTGTCCGTTAGCGTTGTTGCAAATCCTCTCCGTTCCACTCGATGTCCATCGTCGAGGCTTGAGAGAGAGAGTTACCAGTTCGAATTGCGCGAATGCCGATCTCGAGAATGGAGAATGGCGATAGCAACATAGGCAAAGGGTCTCGCCAAGAGAAGATAACATCGCGAGCGCGAGCGTAATCGGAGATCCAGCTGCGGATCGTACCATGGACTATCGCCGAGGGGAGCGTGCAAAGCGCCAGCACCGCCCCCAACATGCGAGGTGTTTCCGACGTCGGGACTATTGCTTCTGGAGTGGGCTGGAGATAGGCGTTGGCTAGCTCAAGATCCTCGAACATATGCAATCCGCTCGTGGATCGCGGGTTGCACTCCAAGACGTAAAGAGTTCCATCCTCGTCATACATAAAGTCAAATCCTACCTGCCCCGTGAAATGCATCTTCTCTGAAAAGCGATCCACGAAGGATTGGATACGTGGATCGATGACATTCAAAAAGTAGATGCCAGCCCCGACGCCTGCACGGTACTTGGACCGATAACAGGCATGTGCGCACACGCGACCGTGACTAGAAATGCTGAATGTCGAAAACTCTTGGCCCTTTATGCGTCGCTGCGCAAGCCAGGGATCCGATTCCGAAGGTCGAATCTCGGAAATCCTATCGGGCTCTGGTCCCACACTTGTTCGCGATGCAAATCGAGAATACACGGGCTTGAATACCCAGTCCTTGGTATTACGGGTGCGCACGAAAGCTTCGAGTGCCTCGGCATCGCAAAGTAGATGGCTTTCGGGTGCTTGTACCTCCAAAGCGAGGTTTTCGATCAGCTGAACAAACTGCCATTTACTATGGAGTCGGTGCATCGTTTCAAAGGACTCAGAGAGGACTTGAGTCACCTTCTGAAGTTGTTCCAACCCAGACGCGACGAAGAATATCTCTTCGCAGGTTGGAATGAGGAGATCTATCTTTTCCGAGCGGCAAATGCTCTCGAGTGCGTTCACGAACAGAACGGGGTTAGAAGCGGGGGCTGGCACTTGAAAGGTTCGCTTCACGCTACGGCTCCACCTGGCCAACGGTAACGCAATACTGTCCGCTAGGTAAACCGTGTGCCCCGCTTTACTAAATTTTCTGGCCAAGTCGAGAGCGACAGGGGCTCGTGCGCCAGTCAACAAAATGCGCTTCATGGCTTCGCTCGTTCCTCCGCGACATGTTCTGCGACGATACGATCGAATTGGTATCGTTGCGCGATTTCAGGGCAATGGGTCGGAATGATTTCGACATCCGGAAACTCTTTGGAAAACGCATGGAGTCGAGCGAGCGAATCTTTTGCTTCTGCAATCGAGTAAACGAATCCATAGGTTAACGGATGCGGCATGGTGTTAGCTCGCAGGGAACCCAACGTCCACACGGAGTCCGCAACGAGGAAAACCCGATGTCCGTTGCTGGTTTGGATGAGGGCTCCAATCTGACCACATGCATGTCCCGATAGTTCTATGAGCCTAACCGAGCCATCGGCGAAAAGATCGTGCGAACGTTCGAAAGGACCAATGCCAGGATCATGGAAATGTTCGATCGTTTTTAAACGATGATGTATGTCTTTTGGGAACAGGCTGGGCAGTATGCCACGTCTCAATGCGGCGATCCCTCGTTTGTGAGCGATTTCATTCCAAGCACGATGAAGACAAATGAGATCAACGCCTGGAAAATCCAGAATCCCACAAACATGATCCGCATGAAAATGAGACAAGATGATTCCCTGAATCGCCTCAGGTGCAACACCTTGTTTTTCCAGTTGGTCGCGAATGCTCAATGATTGCGTTGTTACCACCGGAGTAATGTGGGCATAAAGCTTGTATGGGAGTTGCTTGGTCGCGGAGAAAAAGCGCGTTGCGTATCCTGTATCAAACAAGAATGCGCCACGTGTTGGGTGCTGCAAAAGTGCACAGGTTGCATGGATAGCAACATGTTTGTGGGGTGCACCACGTTCGACCATATGATGATGTTGCAACGTGTATCCCGTTGTGAACAACTTCAATGCAACATGAGTCTTGGCTGGTTCGTTGCTCTTTTCGCGGAGAGAAGCGATGGTCGTATCGATCCCGTCTTGGAGTCGAATCAGAGGCCGGTAATCTAAAACACGCTGGGAGGCTTCGTTGGAAAACGTTTGGCTTTTGGCCAATAAGCCGGCGGTATATCGAGTCAACAGTGGTTCGCCCGATCGTCTCAGCAAGCGGTGCGTCGTTTCCAAAACTCCAGCGATGACGTTTGCTGTGCGATACGAGATCGCCCGGCGAATGGGAGGCAGTTCGAGTCGTTGCAGGATGTCCTTTAGAGTCGGCCAAAGGAGGACGGGTTCCTGATTGGTGATAGTGCAGACACTGCCGGGCGTGCCTCGTAGCATAGCCAGGCAGATGGCATATGCGAGGTTGTCGATGTAGGTCAAATCGACGCGATTGAGGCCGTCGCCAAGTTGCGGCAATCGCCCTTTGGACGCCGCAGCCAGCAATCTTGGCAGGAGATGATTGTCTCCAGGCCCGATCACCGCCCGAGCACGCAACACGATGGCGTTCAGTCCATTGGCCGCCGCATCGCGAACCAGGTCCTCGGAGTCCCCTTTGCTTTCCGCGTAGCCTCCGGCAAACGAATGCGGGTATGGGGCATCATCTTGAACGTCGATCTTGTCAGAAAATTCAAAGTAGACTGCGGTCGACGAGACGTGAACAAGTCGAACACCTGGAATATCAGTGCAGACATCGACTATATTCTGAGTGCCGGCAACGTTGGTTTTTTGAAAGTCCTCGACCGAGCCCCATGCACTGGCCATGGCGGCAGAATGGATAAGGACATCATTTTGAGCTGCCCAATAGCGGAGTTGGTCGCGATTGGAAATGTCGCACTCTACAACCTGAACATGGGGATGCGCTGCTCCACCCAAACGATAACGGTTTCTGCCCATAGCCGTTACGCGGCAGCCGCATTCCGCGAGGAGCCAAGCGACGCGAGAGCCTACAAACCCTGTACCACCCGTGATGAGCACCCGCATGTTCGAGGGGGCGCGAGAGGATTGCTCGAGGATCTCGCGGACCGCGTTCACGACGCGAGGATCTACCATTTCAGCAGCGCCGCTCCGATCGAGACACCTGCTGCGGTACCGAACAGCAGAACTTTGTCACCGCGTTGGATACGTCCCTCTTGTACAGCCACTGATAAAGCCATCGGGATGGACGCGGCGACGCAGTTGCCATAGTCCCCCACGATATTCACAACTCGCTCGCTCGCAAATCCTAGTTGGGGGAGAACTCGCAGGCCAGGTCCAGAAGCCTGGTGCGGGACCACCAGTTGAATTTCATCGATGGAACAGTCTGCTTGCTCAAGAAATGCTTTTAGGAAGCGCTTTAGGCGCTGTCGCACAAAGCGGAATAGTTGCGGCCCTTGCATATGAAAACAGAAAAGATCCTCATGTACCATTTCCGGGCGTGGGGGCGGATGGTTTCCGGCCCGAACGACGCACAACTCGATTCCGTCCGACCACGTCTCCAGTTTGCTATGAAGCAAGCAGCTTGCGTCGTCTGTGGAGTATTCGAGAATTGCGGCAGCAGCCCCATCTCCTAACAGCGATGCGGATTCAGGCTCTAGCATGCTCCGACCACGAGTCGCCAGTTCCCCTGAGCAGATTAGAATGCGGCGATACACTCCCGATTTGAGAAGCGAATCGGCTACTTGGATTGCGGTCACAAAGGACAAGCATGTTTGGTTTACCGTAAAGCTCGGAACACCATGCAAAAGCAATTCGCGTTGAACAAAGGCGGAAGTTTCTGGCACCAGTTGCTGCGACAGGGCGCCAGCGTACAGAATCAAATCGGGTGCTTGATCTGCTTGGAGGATTTTTTTTGCCGCAACCGCCGCGAGTTGAGCCGGCGAAACATGATCTTCCGCGATGTGGCGCCGATGCACCCCGGTATGTTGATGGATCCAGTCCGCGGGGCAGCCGATTTGTACCGCTAGCTCCTCAGCGGTCTGTAC
>CAIXME010000175.1 GCA_903920425.1 uncultured Pirellula sp.
ATCTCGTGCTAGACCGTGCCGTTTTGCTCATGGTCGGTTGCGTGGAATGCGATGGAAACATGTGTTCAGTCCTACTTATGGGAGAGATCCGCAAAGCAACGAAAAGCCTACTGGTTGCTATCCTACCCTTTGTAGACGATGAACACCCTCGATGCGTTTCACCTTTTTGGCAAGGTTCTTGTCAGTTTATTGTCAGTTTTTTGTCAGCGAATTCGGCAAGGTAGATCGCTGTCTACGTGCACATCCTTTTCTCAGCGATTGGTGTATTTCCAAGTTGTGTGCGGTAGAGAGTGGATCGCTGCTAATTCCGCTTTGCCGATACAGCATGTGCCAATACTGAATGGTCACAGAGTAGCCGTACAGAGTAGCCATACAGATGCAGATATAGAATTCAGCGCAGAGAATTCCCTGGGATCAGAAACTCGGAAAATCGCATTTTCGTACTCGATCGGATGGACAACCAAGTACGAAATCTGTCTGTGTTCGTAGGTAAAGAGTAGGATTACGGGCTGGGGCGCAATGAAGCAAAGAAGTCGTCAGGCTTGTCCCATTCGCGGGCACGATCGGCTGTCATGAGCGACTTTTTTCCTTGGTGAGCCAAGGTGTCAGCACCGTTGGCGTAGACCACCCAGAGCACTCCACCGCCGGATAACGGGTACACCTCGGCCGTATGAAGTCCGATGGAGCTGTAGCCGCGTCTGGCAACATATCGGAATCCATTTAACCCAGCTCTCGAAATCGGAGTGGCGTCGCCATGCTCAATCGTGCCGAGTCTTTCCAGCCCGAGCACAAAGATATCGGCGGTCAATTTGAATCCGCCATCGCCAGATATTTTGGAGATTATAAATTCGGACTTCGTCAGCCGGCTGCCACTCGCTTCACCGTTCAAGTTCTGGGGGAGTTTTGCAGCGCTCACTTTGGTACCTGGTGCATCGACGGAGTAGCCTGAAGAGCTGAGCGTCACTTTACCAGACACACCGAACATGACCGCAGCTACGATGCCGCCGCAAATCAAAAATGCCATTCCGGCCAATCCGCCGATGATACCGAGTATCAAACCGATTTTGGATCCACCGCTAGTATTTGCCCGCTTTATCTTTTTGGGCTTGGGGGCGGATTGGTAGGTTGTCGCTGGGGTGTATGTTGGTGTGGCAAAGCTCTGGTTGGCTGGAGGGAGTAGGCTTCCTAAATCCATCCCTTGCATGTTGGCGTTCTGAGGTAGTTGCGAAGCAGCTGGTGTGCGGGATTCCGGTCTAGCCATAGCCGGTGCTGGTGCAGATGACTGGGCACGTTGTGCGACCGGCCTGGTCGGCTCATTCGGTGGAGCTGTTCGAGGCGTTTTCTTCTCGACATTCGATGCTGTGCTTGATCTACCCTTGGTTGGCTCTGTCGCTTGCTTTTTTTGCGACGTGGGGATGGATGCCGTACTCGGAGATTCAGCTGGCTTGGGTGGAATAAAGCGCTCGATAACAAAAACTTCACCGCACGCAGTGCATTTTCCCTTTCGTCCCTTTTTGTCGCTTGTGCCCTCGAACAACTGCTTGCACTTGGGGCACGCAAAAGGAAACGAATCGGTAACCTCGAGCACTTCTGCGTTTTCTGCATCCATCGAGATGGTAAAAACATGAGCGCAGCTTGGGCAGCAACCACGAGTTCCATCGAGAGATGCATCGCACTGCAGGATGTTTTTACACTTAGGGCATGGGACGTCGATACGCGCTTCTAGTATTTTATCGTTCTTCTTTTCATCCGGTATGGTTTGAGTCACTTTACAGCCGGGACATGAGCATGCCTTGCCTTGACTTCCATTGGGAACGCGAAGCAAACGAGAGCAACTATTGCATTTAAATTCAATAGACATAATCTGCGAGGGGCAAAAACAAAGCCTGAGACATGGTAAACGGCGGGCGACCGATTGCAGAGGCATCAAAGCGCAGGTCAAACAAAAACGGAGCGTAAAGCATAGATGGCGACCCTGTAGAATTCAATCGCCTACCCTTTAGTAAAAAGACCGCAGCAAACCCCGCTGCGTTTTCTTTGGTATAAACTATGGAATCGGAGGCGTCGTGACGGACGATCCGTTCCTTTCCCAACAAAACAACCGTGTTATTGAGGCTCAGTGAGTTTTCTATGCCATTCTCTTCATTAAGTTCTTTGCGATCTGTATTTCAGCATTTCGAAAGTCCCTTTGCTTCGGTTATTACGGCCTTAATCACACTTGGTTGTGTGGCGCCCGCTTGGTCGCAAGAGCTGGTTACGGAGTCCGCTGATTCCAAAGTGCAACTGGTCGCTGACGGATTTAAGTTCACCGAAGGGCCAGCAGTCGACAAGGATGGCGTGGTTTACTTTACCGACCAGCCAAACGATCGGATTATGAAGGTTGATTTGGACTCGAAGGTTACCGAGTTTATGAAACCAGCTGGTCGTAGCAACGGCATGTACTTTGATGCGGCCGGATTGCTCATCGCATGTGCGGATGAAAAGAATGAGATGTGGGAGATCAATGTCGCGGACAAGTCGCGTCGCGTTCTCTTTAACGAGTTCGACGGAGTTAAACTCAACGGTCCTAACGATGTGTGGATCGACGACAATGGAACGTTGTACTTTACCGATCCATACTACCAACGCCCATGGTGGGATCACAAAAAGCCACCTCAATCCAAGCAGGCCATTTACCGCGCCGATCGAGACGGATCCAACGTTACGTTGATGGACGATGCAGTAAAGCAGCCCAACGGGATTATTGGAGATGCGAAACGCAGGCTGGTCTTTGTTGCCGATATTGGTGATTCGAAAACCTACCAATACACAATTGCAAAAGATGGATCCTTGGTTGATCGCAAGCTGTTCTGTTCCATGGGCTCCGATGGGATGACGATCGATGAGCGGGGCAATGTGTATTTGACAGGTGGCAAAGGGGTGACTGTCTTCGACAAAAACGGCCAGCAGATTCAAGTTATCTCTGTACCAAAGGGCTGGACCGCAAACGTGTGTATCGGAGGCAAAGATCGCAAGACGTTGTTTATCACTGCCTCGGATTCGTTGTTCAGTATTCCGCTCAAGGTTTCCGGGTTGTAAGCGGAGTTTCCGCGTCGTTCGTCCCTTGTCGTGCGCCGTCCGACTTGAGCGGCGTGCGATATTGTCTCTGAACGCTGCGCTCGGATAACATCAAGAGTTCCGCTATCCGACCGGATTGGCGACGGACGGATTGGCGGAGCGAAAGTCGGACATCTCTTGGAGCATGCGTTCGAGTAGCTCCATCGGAAGGCCGACAACATTCGTCGCCGAACCATGTTCCAACCGGATCCAATCAGGCCCGTCCTGAAAGCCGAATGCTCCCGCTTTACCGACCCATTGCTCTGAATCGAGGTAGTCTTCGATTTGCGAGTCTGGAATGGATTCCATCCAAAGATGCGAGACATCAACTCGAACAATGCGGTGTGCGGATTGTTTGTCCCATAAGCAGACACCGCTGTAGACCGAATGCCGACGGCCACGTAATCGTTCTAGCATCTGCTTGGCGTGTTCGCGGCTCTCGGGTTTCCCTAAGATGATGGCTACGCACTCCGCGACGGTGTCGCATGCGAGCACGAGACCGGTGTCGATTTTGTCGATGACGTTAGCTGCCTTTTGATATGCTAGTCTCGCGACTACTTCGGGGGGCGTTTCACGCGAGCAGATCCCGCATTCGGCAGTTGGGTCCGGTTCGTGGACTCGAAACCTATACCCAAAACGGTCAAGCAATTCCTTGCGGCGCGGTGATGAGCTGGCGAGGATGATCTCTCGTTGATCAGCTTGAAAGCCGGCGATTGGTTCTAGTGACATCTACGCTCCATGGTGGATGATGTGAATGCAAAGAGTCGACGGCGGTTTCGAGTCGATTGCTATACGTTTCTTGGAGGTGGCGGATTATTGGGTGGGGGACCTTGGCCAAGTCTTGGCCGCAATTGATCCCATGATGCTCGCAATGATTCCAGCAGTCGATGGATATGTCCGGATGCGAGATAGACTCGGCAGCTAACGGCCGATTGCGGATAGAAGTTCGTAATGAAATCGAAACTGAACTCGTAGGGGCCGTGTCCTATCATGACGGCGTTTGCATAGGCGCCACTGAGGATCTCGTCGCGAATCTTGAGCTCGTCATAAACGTCTTGTGGATTTTGGCGTTTGAGATGGCTTTGATTGCCGTTGGGGTTTGGCGAGTTCGGAGTTGGAGCGTTGGAGTTGTTGGGAGTCGCTGCAGCCGCATTGCCACCGTTGGCTGTTCCGTCCGCAGCGCCAGGCGGAATTGCATCCCCGCCGGAGGAAGGAACGTTGGGTTGAGAGCCTGACCAGACGTCCACCGAACCGGCCAATGGTTCCGTGTTTCCGGGAGCCGAGGTACTGGGCGATACGATTGCGGGTCCGGATTGGAAAGGATGGGTAACGGTCTGGGGCGTAGGAGCACCAGGAAGTTCACCGTAGCGTTGGCGAAAAAGCTCAATGTTTGCCGACAGGGCTTCGATGAATTGTGGCATTACCATATGCGGCAATACGACTCTCGCAACGATGGAGTTGGGACGAGGCAAATTCCGTACGAAATCCAAAACGTACTCGGTTCCGCCGGTCACTACGATAACGCCCGTGCTGATCTCGCCTCGAGCAATATGCTCAGGAATACGAGCTCGCATGGCCGGCATGTTCTCGTTTGGGTCTGGGCGATCTTCGGGTGATGATGGAAACGGCATCTTGCTATTCCGGCCTGAATCATGGTCAAAATGAGGCGAAATCAAGAGCTTTCAAGCGATTCGCCGTGGATTGGCCACAGAATAACAGATTCAACCCGTGTTGTCCGCCCCCTTTGCGTTGCCCTGTTGCCCCGATCGTGTCACAACTACAGCCTATTTAGGATACAATCATGGCGATATCGGATTGCTCTTGGGTTCCAAGGATTGCATTGCGATCACAACTTATCCTCCTCTTATTCATTTTCCCTTGTTGAACGTTTATGGCCCGTTACGTCGTACGTTGTGGACTGATGCGCACACTTTTTGTGATGAACGCACGGTCGGATTTTCGTCGCGGTGACGTTGTCATTGCCCGGACCAATCGAGGTTTGGAGCGAGGAGAGGTGCTTTGCGAAGCGACCGATCACGTCCTGGGACAAATGAAAGACCCTCCGGCAGGGAACATACAGCGTCTGGCCAGCCAAGAGGACGAAAATGAAAATCAGTATCTGCTCGAGGCTCAAAAGCGCGAATTTGAAACGTGCAAAAGGCTGATCCGAGAGATGGGGATGCCCATGTCGCTCGTAGATGTCGAGCTCATTTTTGGAGGAGAGCAGATCGTCGTCTATTACACATCCGAGGACCGTGTCGACTTCCGCGACCTCGTGAAAAAGCTATCGACGGAATACCAAACGCGGATTGAGATGCGACAAATCGGTGCACGCGACGAAGCGAAAGTGCTTGCCGATTATGGCGATTGCGGCAAGCCAGTATGTTGCAATACGCACTTGGGTGAAATGCCCCCCGTTTCCATGCGTATGGCAAAGCTGCAAAAGGCGACGCTCGATCCGAACAAGATATCGGGCCGATGTGGCCGTTTGAAATGTTGCTTGCGCTATGAAAACGATACCTACGAAGAAATTGCAGCCGAGTTGCCAAACGTAGGAAGTGAGATTGTGACGCCACAAGGACGCGGTAAAGTATTAGGCGTGGAGATTTTGGCGCAACAGCTTTTGATCGTTACCGAAGACAACCGTCGCGTGCTAATCCCCGCCAGCGATTGCTTGACAGTCTTGAAAAGAGGCAGCGAGCATGGATGATTCCCTTCAGCTTCTCTAGTAATTGCTTTCCCACCCATGAACGACCATCTACTTGCGAAATTCGAATTGTTGCAACAAGACCAACGATACCATTTGGAAGCTTACCAGTTCATTCGCGAGTCGTTGGCGTACGCGCAAAAGGTGATGAAAATGCCCGCCACGAATGACGAGGGGGCGGAAGAAAAGCAGGATCACCATCTGACCGGACAGCAGCTTTGCCAAGCGATCCGCGAGTACGCATTGGAGCAGTTTGGATTCATGTCCAAAACGGTGCTGAACAGCTGGGGCATTCATAATACGGGTGACTTTGGGGAAATCGTCTACAACTTGATTCGAGTGAAAGAGATGCGCAAGAGTAAGACCGATCGTCGCGAAGATTTTGATGATCAGTTCGATTTTGAAGTCGCTTTTCAACCTCGGTTTGAGATTTCGAACGATGCAGGCTAGTACCTCTCGCGTTCTTTTTGGCATCGTTTCGATTTTGCTGGGCGCTTGGTCGGTGTTTCTCATTTGGGTTTGCATTCGGATCTACGGAGCAAACTGACAAGCCAAATCGCGTCGACCCAAATCGGGTCGACGGAGCAAACTGACAAGCCAAATCGCGTCGACCCAAATCGGGTCGACGGGCGATCAGCGCTGCTGCTTCGTGCTGGCCTTTTGATCGGTGCACTTGCTATCCACGGACAATGGATGCATCATTAGCGTTTTCTAACGGTCGACCCATACTTGCAGCCTCTGCTATCGCAACATTATGTCCACAATTCCGACTACACCCGCCGCCCCGACTTCCCCGCTCCCATCATTGGAAACGTTGCCCGTGGACGCGATCCTATTCGTGTCATTTGGTGGGCCAGAGGGAATGGAGGATGTCATGCCGTTTTTGGAAAACGTTCTTCGGGGCAAGAATGTTCCACGCGAACGGATGCTGGAGGTTGCTGAGCACTACAAGCAGTTCGGTGGAGTCAGCCCAATCAATGAGCAATGTCGCGAGTTGATCGAGGCTGTCGAAGTGGAGTTTCGTCGCCGTGGCGTGACATTGCCAATCTATTGGGGTAACCGAAATTGGAACCCCATGTTGGCCGATACTCTCAGGCAAATGGCCGCCGATGGGCGAAAACGGGCCGTCGCGTTTTTCACGTCTATGTTCAGTTGTTACAGCGGATGTCGTCAATATCGCGAGAATATCGCGGCAGCCCAAGCGGAGGTTGGTGAAAACGCTCCGCTGGTCGAAAAGGTTCGCAAGGGATTCAATCACCCAAGCTTCATCGAAGCCCAAAAGGATTGCTTGGTCGCGGCGCTCTCGCAAATTCCAGAAGCGGCTCGCGATGAAACGATGGTGTTGTTTTGTGCTCACAGTATCCCGATCGCCATGGCCGAAAATTCGCGATACGAAGAGCAGCTTCGAGAAGCGGCAAGGCTCGTTTCGAGGGCGGCCAAGCATGGGCCATGGGAGCTTGTTTTTCAAAGCAGATCGGGTCCACCGCAACAGCCATGGCTTGAGCCTGACGTGTGCGATCGCATCGAGCAGCTTCACGACGAGAAGGGGATCAAGCACGTAGTGGTCGTCCCGCTCGGTTTCATTTCCGATCACATGGAAGTGCTCTTCGACCTTGATCACGAAGCGGCTGACATCTGCAAGGAGAGAGGTATTCAGTTCGTTCGCGCCGCGAGTGTTGGGGTGCACCCACGCTTTGTCTCGATGGTTGCTGATTTGATCGAAGAGCGGCTGAGTGTCGATACGGAGCTACCATGTATGGGTACTTATGGCCCGAGTCACGACCTCTGTCCCCCCAATTGTTGCCTTTACACGCAACCCACGCGCCGCCCAACCTAAGACCATACAACGAAAAAGGGGTCAGGTCTCTTAAGTGGCCAAGCGTGTCGCTGCGCTGGGCAGACGCGGTTACTCCGCGCGATTTGGATCGCGAAAAGGAGAACCAGACGAGCCTTTTCTTTGCGCCTTAGCGTCTTTGCGCGAGAATGGTTTTCTCTTGGCTGCTAAAGGACTTTGACGGAGCTCGAACAACTGCAAAGATACTAAGCCAAATCTATTGCGACCGTAGTCTGCCGAAGGTATTGATCAGCGTGAATTGTATCGCGCAAAGGCGCCAAGACGCAAAGGAGAACCAGCAGAGCCTTTTCTTTGCGCCTTGGCGTCTTTGCGCGAAAACGGTTTTCTCTTGGCTGCTAAATGACTTTGATAGAGCTTGAGTAATTGCAAAGATACGGAGCCAAATCTATTGCGACCGTAGTCTGCCGAAGGTATTGATCAGCGTGAATTGTATCG
>CAIXME010000176.1 GCA_903920425.1 uncultured Pirellula sp.
AATGACGTAAATCCAGATGCATCTATCCCATTCCAACTACTGAACAACACACTGCCCAAAAACTGAGAAGATGTCGTCGTGCTCGGAAGACCCGCTATGTCCACCGTCACTCCATTGAGACCACGCGAATAATTGCTGTAATGAGAATAACTACTCGATTGACCTGGCAGCAGTGCCGTCTTGTCTGTTCCCAAACCAGTTTGAGCGCTGCTTCCTGTCGCACCTGCGTAGTAAATACCTCGACCTGATACCTGCACCTGAGCGTTGATCAAAAACGATACTGACGAACTTTGACTTCCATCGTCCGTGGCCGTGATCGTTACGGTCTGCCCCGACATGGCTGCTGTAGGAGTGTATGACCAATTCCAAGTTCCGTTCGCATTTTTTTGCACCACGCCCAGGGATGCAACCATGGTGACGGAGTTGTTTTCTGGATCAGCCCACGTGCCGGAATTTGTCAATGCGGACAGCACTGGTCCGGTCACGCCAGTTTGACTTGCCGTCAAAACAGGTGCTTCATTTACATTCGTCACCTGAATAGTGACAGTAGCTACGTCTGACTTCGCCGGTACGCCACTGTCAGTGACTTGAACTACCAGAGAATACAACGGTGTGATCTCGAAATCGATCGCAGCGGCCACACGAATCTGCCCAAGGCTATCAATGGAAAAAGAATTGTTTACGTTGCCTGAAAGGATGGAATAGTTAATCGATTGGTTTGGATCAGGATCAAACGCACTTACAAGCCCGATCACCGTGTCCATCGGTGTCAACTCAGCTACGGTCGTCGACTGGTTCTGAATCACGGGCCTATGCAACTCGTCCAGACCAGCGGACCAGTATGCAGGCCGATTATCAAACGGGTTCGGCAACGAATCATTCGTGATGAAAAGCAGTGAATATCCTTTACCCTTGGCGAGTTTGGCAACACGCTGCAGGTCGCTGATTGTCGGCACCGTATGAACGATCGCACCATAATCGACACCCGATGCCCCACCGATCGGCAGGGACGATGCCGCGAAGGCTGTATCGCCAGGATTCGTCGACGATTCTACGTTTTCAAAAACGATCAATCCGTCAGCAAGTGGCTCCGCGTAAAAGGCACTCGATGAAGTCACTGTGCCTGGATTGGCAAGCAAATAGTTGTTTGCAAACTGCTGCCGACTTCGTACTTGATCACGAACCGATCGATAGTAAGTGACAGATGCGGAGTCTCCGAGCACCTCATCGATAAAGATGCCGTCGAGGAGCGACCCTCCGTGAAGGTCCTTGTACCCCTGTTCGTACCAATTCAACTGCTGTGCTACTTCGGCCAGCGATCTCGTGGTGTAACCGGTGGGTAAGTATCCCAAGACTCGGACATAAGGATTCGCTCGCAACAATCGCATTGCGTCGACATAGATTTGGTAATCCACCGCCGTGGCGTTTGAACCAGGATCGAATGCTCCGCTGTTCGGATTTACCACGACTGTGATTGGCTGATCGACGCTTGCCGCAGCAACGATGTCGCCCCACCAACCGGCGAGTTGAGTCCGCTCTCCATTAGCAAACGTTGGAAACTGGTAGAGAGGAACGATCAAATCGGTTTTCATCCCCTCGGTCTCCAACGCATTCTTGATCTGAATCGTCCAACTCATCTCGGTGGCAAACCCGCCTTGGTCTTTGCTCCGAACTCGAACCGTGTACGCTGATCGCGATTCAAAATCGAACGTCTGGTTGGCTCGCAGTTCATTCCCAACGATTCGGAAGGATCCATTATCGTCGCTGCCGACTCCACCGACCAAAGTGTACTGGAAAGTATTTCCACTATCAGGATCGAGCGTTGACAGAATCCCCACGAGAGTACTGGAGTCCGCGTTTTCTGCGACGCTGCGATTGCTCAACGCCACGGACGTAGGTACTCGATTCCCAGGAACCACCACTTGCAATGAAACGCCATTAGCCCCGAGGTTTGCATTGGACACTACCGTTTGGCCTCCAACGACCACCGTCACTTGGTATTCACCAGTAAACACGCGAGACTGGAAGACTCCATTTCTAGAAGTACCTCGGGTATCAGACCACCAATCTCCGAAAACCAAATCCTCATAAGCCTGTCCGTTTGGCTTGATCGAAAAATCGCTTCGGTAAAGGGCCGATTCCGGCAGCCAATGAGAATTGCTCCAGAACCCCCATTGGACAAATTCGCTGACTCCAGGCTGGCTGAACACCATCGTCATGTAATCGCGCAAGTAGTCCGCTTGCAATTGCTCGTTACGTGTATCGAAATCAAACTCCGTAATCGCGATCGGACGATTGTAAGTCGTATAGTAACTCTGAATGAGTGATCCGAGCGTTGGAATATCAGTCAAATTCGAATCCGAGTAATGGCTCTGTTCGCCAATAGTCTCGATCAAATTTTGAGAAACCAACCGTCCAAGCCAATAATCAAAGTTAGCTCGATGCGCTGTGTTCGCTCCGTTGCGTGCAAAGATGTCGTAGTCATTCAATGTTCGCTTTGCGAGCGGATCATTCGCTCGAAACAATTGAAACCATTGAAGCAATTCATCATTGCCTAATACCGCCATCGCATCGTTGTTGGTAAATGGTTCGTTGACGACGTCCCACTCACCCGCGATCCCACTGAACGTAGTAGCAGCATCGATGACTCTGGCATTGATGGCGTTGCGAAGATACGTCTGAGCTGCTGCAGAGCCCTGGCTTGCCAAGATAGAGTCGTACTGCCCCCAAATGGACGCAGGCATATAATTCCTGCTCGGCCAAATGACGTTATGCCCTCGCAAGTACATTCCATTTTGAACTGCCCAATTCGCCGCATCGATTCCTATTTGTCGATTGCTAACGAAATCTGGCCATTTCAGGTTGTTCTCAATCACTACCGTATTAAATAGCCTGCGAATCTCAGATTGGTACTTCAACGCCGCCGCAGTGCCTGTTGGGGACAACAATCCATTGTACCCACTGACCGCAGTTCCAAATTTGAAACCATGCTCGCGTTGCTGCAACATCACCACCGCGCCATCAATGGGCACACCATTCGAATCCGTTACTCGGACCTCCATGTCCGCCATTCGATTCTGAGCGATTCGGTTCTCAGCATCTACTCGCCACGCGTCGTTTGCTTGCCGTCCTAAATAGGTGCTCGATGGCATTTGCGATGGCAGCGTACTGAGATCCGCTCCCCGCGTTGTATTGGTCCACTTAAAATCTGCGATTTGCACCTTCTGAACGCCAAACCCTACATTGAACGCAAGCTGCAAACGGTTCGTGGCATACGCTTGAGGCACAACAGTGTTGAAGGTGTATTTCTGCCAAGATGCAGCCGGATTGATTTGGTTGTAGGACAGCGTTGTGTAGCTTCCATAAGACTCCTGCATCGTCACACCGATACGAGGATTAGCACCGGAAATGGCGCGAGCCCAAAACTCCACTCGAACATTATCGCCCAACTGAACAGCTGTCGCGCTCGACGCAACCAATTGCAAACGCCAAGTGTCACCATTGGTTGGAAGGGTGTCTGTCGTTACCTCGTAGGCATTCTTGAACGGCTGGCCAGATACCACTACCGTTTGCGATGACCCAAACGTTCCGCCGATATTATTGAGTGTTAATTCACCCGCAGGTGTTAATACCGACGAAGGACCGTAGTTCAGAAGCCGAAAATTAGCAAATTGAAGCGTCTGTACTTGATTGCCCAAATGAAATCCAAACGAAGCAGCGCCGATGGCATAGGACTCTTTGGCCACAAACGGCAACTGGACCTTTTGCCAGTTCGAATTGACGTTTAGCCCCTGCTGTAATGATTTGGTAAATGGCGAAGCACCCTGCTCAAAGATGGCTGAGAAATTCCCAGTAGCGCTGACGGAACGAACAAAAAACTCTGCATACAAAACGTCACCAGCAACGACCGCTCCGTTAATCGTCTGCCGCAACTGTGCATCCCATGCATTCGCGGGAACCGACGTTATCGCAGCCTGGATAACGCTGCCATACGCAGGGTCTGTTACCGTTGTGAACGTACCACCAAACCGAGTGAAATTGGAAAGCGCCGTTCCCGCCAACAACGAAGCACCACCTGTTGGCGCTGAGACGTTGTCTTGGACCGTTGCGGTTGCAACCCGCTCACTAATTCGACCAACGGAATAGCCAACACCATCGGTCAACTCAATCACAATATTCTCGTTGCCCTCAACCAAGGCGTCATTGATGGCCACAACCTGAATCGGTGCAGATCGCGCACCCGCCGGGATCGTGACGCTGCCCGACAAGGCCAATACATCCGTACCGTTTAACCCAGTTCCGCGTACGGTATACCCAACGACTAAACTCTGGCTCAAAGGGCCACTACGCGTCACCGAAAACTTTGCCGCATCAGCAGATCCCTCAGCCGTAACGGGGGACTCAGAATAGAGTGTTACCTCCGGCAAAACCGGAGACAAATGTTCTCCAGATACGACCTCAATCGTCGTCGAACCGGGCTTCATCCACCCAACGGCTAGATGCGAACCTACTGTCGATACTTTGTGTAACGTTTCCCAATAGTATCTTTCACCCGCGGCCAGCGTCACAACAGCCGATCGCTGCGAATTGAAATGGCTCCAATCTCGAACACCTGTGGATGAGGGTACCGTTGCAATCAGTTGCTTGCCAATCGGGTCAGAAGAATTGCTGAGCCACAACTCAGCGTTTTCACTCGCGGATAGATAAAACGTGTACTCTCCAGCCACGGGCGCGGAAAGGAAACCGCGAATACGCTCACCATAATTCGTTTGATTCGATGCCGCTTCGAAAGTAGGTACGCTGGCAACCAAGGTTGGTGATGCA